>NZ_JBBEUD010000005.1:0-281325 GCF_037402475.1 Caulobacter sp. CCG-8 | reverse complement strand
CTTGACTCCCCCGGCGGACGGGACCAAACGCCCGCCCATGATCACCCGCTATTCCCGCCCCGAAGCCGCCGCCATCTGGTCCAGCCAGACCAAGTACAAGATCTGGTTCGAGATCGAGGCCCACGCCGCCGACGCCATGGCCGAGCTGGGGGTCATCCCCAAGCTGGCGGCGCAGACCATCTGGGAAAAGGGCCGCGACGCGGTCTGGGACAGCGACCGCATCGACGAGATCGAGCGCGTCACCAAGCACGACGTCATCGCCTTCCTGACCCACGTGGCCGAGATCGTCGGCCCCGAGGCCCGCTTCCTGCACCAGGGCATGACCAGCAGCGACGTGCTGGACACCTGCTTCGCCGTGCAACTCTCCAAGGCCACCGATCTGCTGCTGGAGGACGTCGACCTGATCCTGGCCGCCCTGAAGCGCCGGGCCCTGGAACACAAGATGACCGTCTGCGTCGGCCGCAGCCACGGCATCCACGCCGAACCCATTACCTTCGGCCTGAAGCTGGCCGGCTACTACGCCGAGTTCCAGCGCGCCAAGGAGCGCCTGGCCATGGCCAAGTTCGAGATCGCCACCTGCGCGATCTCGGGCGCGGTGGGCACCTTCGCCAATGTCGATCCGCGCGTCGAACAGCACGTGGCCGACAAGATGGGCCTGGCCGTCGAGCCGGTCTCGACCCAGGTGATCCCGCGCGACCGCCACGCCGCCTACTTCGCGGCCCTGGGCGTGGTCGCCTCGTCGGTCGAGCGCCTGGCCACGGAAATCCGCCACCTGCAGCGCACCGAGGTGCTGGAGGCCGAGGAGCCGTTCGATCCGGGCCAGAAGGGCTCGTCGGCCATGCCGCACAAGCGCAACCCGATCCTGACCGAGAACCTGACGGGCCTGGCCCGCCTGGTCCGCTCGGCCGTGACCCCGGCCATGGAGAACGTCGCCCTCTGGCACGAGCGCGACATCAGCCACTCGTCGGTCGAGCGCGGCATCGGGCCGGACGCCACGATCCACCTCGACTTCGCCCTGCGCCGCCTGGCGGGCGTGATCGAGCGCTTCAACATCTACCCCGACAACATGGCCAAGAACCTGGACAAGCTGGGCGGCCTGGTCTTCTCGCAGCGCGTGATGCTGGCCCTGACCCACAAGGACGTGTCGCGCGAGGACGCCTACGCCGCCGTCCAGGGCAACGCCATGAAGGTGTGGCGCGGCGAGGGCCGGTTCATCGACTTCCTGAAGGCCGACCCGGTGGTCTCCAAGGCCCTGACGGACGCCGAGCTCGAGGAACTGTTCGACTACGGCTACCACACCAAGAACGTCGACGTGATCTTCAAGCGCGTGTTCGGCGAGCAGGGCTAACCTGCCGCATGACCCGCAAGGCGGGCTTCCCGGCGGTCGTCGACGCGGACACCCGCGTCCTGATCCTGGGCAGCCTGCCGGGCGAGGCTTCGCTGGCCGTCCGCCAGTACTATGGCAATCCCCGGAACGCCTTCTGGCGGCTGATGGAGGGCGTGCTGGGCGCGCCCCTGGTTCCGCTGCCCTATGACGACCGGCTCAAGGCCCTGCTGTCGCACGGCGTGGGCCTGTGGGACGTGATCGCCGAGGCCCGCCGCCCCGGCAGCCTGGACGCCGCCATCCGCGACCCGGCGGCCAACGATCTGGTCGCCCTGATCGAGACCCTGCCGGCCCTGCGGCTCGTCGCCTTCAACGGCGGCACGGCCGCGAAGCTGGGCGGGCGGCTGATCGGCGAGCGGGTCCCGACCATCGCCCTGCCCTCATCCTCTCCAGCGCACGCGGCGCGGACTTTCGAGCAAAAGGCTGAGGCGTGGTCCGCCTTGAAAACCCCTCTCTCATAGAGAGAGGGAGGGGCCCACCGCGCAGCGGTGGGAGGGTGAGAGGTTACACTCTCTCCGAACGAAGCTCTGACGAAGACGAGGTATGTCGGCGGCCGCATCGGTAATGGCGGCTCTTGAGGACGCTCAACGGCTCTCGGTTTGCCTGCTGGCGGTGAAACCTCTCACCCTCCCTCTCTCTATGAGAGAGGGGTTTTAGGGCGCGGTTCCCGCCTTATCCCACCTTCCCGCTCTTCCAGTTGATCACGTGATACACCGCGTTCGTCGTCCCGACGTTGCGCAGCGCATGCGGGCTGTTGGACGCGTTGAAGATCACCCCGCCCGGCCCGACCGTCTTCCAGACGCCGCCCGACAGGGTCTCGACCTGGCCCTCGCGGATGATCACCAGCTCCTCGTTCGGATGGGTGTGCGGCGGGTGCGAGCTGGTTCCCGGCTTCAGGGTGGTGACGTGCAGTTCCAGCTCGTCCAGCGTGGCGGTCGGGCCGCGCGCGACCTGGGCGTAGGTTCCCACGTCCGTGTCGTGCGGCTTGAGGTCTTCCCAGCGCCAGACCGACGGACCGATCAGGGCGGGCTTGGCCTCCTGGGCCACGGCGACGGCGGCGACCGTCAGGGCGGCCGCGCCCAGGGCGACGGCCAGGTCTCGCTTGGTGAGCATGATCGGGATCCTAGAAGGTGTAGGGCTTGCGTTGCGGGCGGCTGAGCAGGGCGTTGGCGGCGTCGTCGCCGATGAAGCGCTCGGCCTTGGGGTCCCACCGCAGCCGCCGGCCGCTCTTCATCGCCGCGTGGTGCAGCAGGCAGGTCGAGCAGGCGCGGTGGCCGACCTCCGCCGGGGCCGAGGGGGGCCGGCGGCTGCGGATCGAGTCCAGCCAGTCGCCGTGCTGCTCCTCGGAGCGGCGCAGGTGGATCTCGTCGGGTCCGATCACGCTGTCCAGGATCTTGGGATCGCTGGCGGCCAGGGTCGGGGTCGGCTTGGCCCCGAAGCTGGGATCGCTTGAGGTGACCGCGCCGTCTCGGGCGACGAAGATCCAACCCTCGGTCCCGATGAACTTCACCCCGTTCGGGAAATCGCCCGAGATGTCCATGGTGACGCCGTTGGCGTAGCGGGCGTGGGTCAGGAACTTGCCGTGCACGTTCCACAGGCCGCTCTTGGGGAACTCGGCCGAGCCCCAGACCTCGACCGGGCCCGAATGCTCCATGTCCATGCCCCAGTGGGCGGTGTCGACGTGGTGGGCGCCCCAGCCGGTGATCATGCCGGCCCCGAACTGCTCGCAGCGCAGCCAGCCGGGCCGGTCGAACGAGCCCTGGGGATGGACCCGCATCTCGGTGTAGTAGGCCTCCGGCGTCGAGCCCAGCCAGGCGTCGTAGTTCAGGTTGGCCGGGATCGGCTGCTCCGGTGCCTCGGGGCCGGACGGGTCGCCCGGCAGGCCGACCTCGACGTGCTTCAACTGGCCGATGCGGCCGTTGCGGACCAGCTCGCAGGCGCGGCGGAACTGCGGCCACGGCTTGTCCGAGCGCTGCTGCGAGCCGATCTGCAGGATGCGGCCAGTGGCGGCCACGGCGTCGGCCAGGGTCCGTCCCTCGGCGATGGTCAGCGAGGCCGGCTTCTGCAGATAGACGTCCTTGCCCGCCTTGACCGCGTGCACGGCCAGGATCGCGTGCTGGTGGTCGGGCGTGGCGATGATCACCGCGTCGATGTCCTTGGCCGCCAGCAGCTCGTGGTGGTCGGCGAAGGTCCGGGCGCTGTCCCAGGGGCGGCCGTACTTCTTGCTGTAGGTCTCGTCGACCAGCTGCTTGCCCAGCGCCAGGCGCTTGGAGTCGACGTCGCACACCGCCAGGATCTGGGCGTGGTCGTACTTGAAGGTCTCGGCCATGTCGTGGCCGCGGGCGATGCGGCCCACGCCGATGACGCCGATGTTGATGCGGTTGCTGGGGGCGTTCTGGCCGAACACGGTGGCCGGCACGATCGTCGGGAAGGCGACGGCGGCGCCCAGCACGGCGCGGCGGGAAAGCTTGCTCATGGCATCCCCTCCCCTCAGGCCGTGACCGGCCGGGTGGCGTTCTTCTGGGCGGTCAGCACCAGTTCGGCGGCCAGCAGGGCCTGGTCCTGGTCCTGGGCGACCGAGGTGCGCTCGACGATGTCGGCCACGAACTGCGGGCCGAACGGCAGGATGACCTTGGAGCAGTCGATGTAACGCGCCTGCTTCCGGTCGACGATCAGCAGGTGGTCGCCGCCGGGTCGGCCGGTCGGATCGACGTACTTGCGCAGCTCGATATAGCCCTCGGTCCCCAGCAGGAAGAGCCGGCCGTCGCCCCAGACGCCCAGGCCGTCGGGCGTGAACCAGTCGACCCGGACATAGCCCGTGCCGCCGTCGCCCGTCAGGGTCATGTCGCCGAAATCCTCGAACTTCGGATGCGCGGTGTTGTTGAGATTGCCGGTCTGGCTGGAGACCACGTGGGCGGTCTTGCTGCCGGTGTAGTAGAGGAACTGATCGGCCTGGTGCGAGCCGATGTCGGTCAGGATGCCGCCGTAGCGGGCCTTGTCCCAGAACCAGTCGGGCCGGCCGGTCCCGATCCGGTGCGGAGCCAGGTTGACCGTCTGGACCACCTTGCCGATCGCCCCGGCCTGGACCAGCTCGCCGGCCTTGACCGCGGCCGGCACCTCCAGGCGTTCGGAATACATGATCGCGTACTTGCGGCCGGTCTTCTTCACCGCCGCCCGCACCTGGGCCAGTTGCGCCAGGGTGACGATGCCCGGCTTGTCCGACAGGTAGTCCTTGCCCGCCGCCATGACCCTCAGGCCGAGGGGCGCGCGCTGGTCGGGGATCGGCGCGGCGGCGACCAGCTGGATCGACTTGTCCTGCAGGATCTCGTCCTCGCTGCGCGCCAGGGGCACGTCGCCGAACTGCTTGCGGAAATCGGCGATCTGCTTGGGGTCGGTGGCGTAGACGCTGACCAGCTCGCCCCCGCCCCGCTTCACCGCCGCCGTCATGCTCATGATGTGATAGTGATCGAGGCCGATCACCGAGAAGCGGATGCGGTGCTTGGGCGCGGCGCTCGGGTCGGCGCCCGGCGCGGCGACCTCCTGGGTCGCGCCCTGGACGGGCAGGCCCGCCACGGTCCCCGCGAGTCCCGCCGCCAGCAGAAAGCCGCGCCGACTGGCCAGATCGTTCATGTCGTTCCTCCCAGGTCCGGCGACATCCTCGCCTTGGCCGCCTTGGTCTGACCAATGATCGGCCGGTCATCAGACCATTGAATCCGCCGAAAGGAAAACGCCTTTTGAAGGCGCAGGCGTCCGACCCGCGCCCACATTACAATGTTTTCATCTGCGCCCATCCGGCATCTGGGGCAGCATCGCCGTTTCGGGGATGTTCAGGACCACATCATGCGCAACCTTCTGCTGGCCGCCGCCTCGGCGTTCGCCCTCTCTGCCGTCGCCGCCACAGCCTTCGCGGCTGATCCGCCCGCTAAACCAATGTACGGCGACTGGGGCGTCGACCTGACCGCCGGCGACAAGTCGGTCTCGCCCGGCGCGAACTTCGACAAGTACGCGAACGGCGCCTGGGCGGCCCGCACCCAGATCCCGGCCGACCAGGGCTCGGCCGGCGTCGGCTACGACGTCTACAACCGCTCGCAGGACCAGCTGCGCACCCTGATCGAGACGGCCGAGCCGTCGACCCAGATCGGCGCGCTGTACAAGAGCTTCGTCGACGAGGCCAAGGTCGAGGCGGTCGACGACAAGCCGCTGAAGGCGGACCTCGCCAAGATCGCCGCGATCAAGACCAAGGCCGACTTCACCGTGGCCATGGGCCACACCCAAGGCGGTTTCGGCAGCGGGGTGTTCTCGCTGGACATCTATCCGGACGCCAAGAACCCCGAGATCAACACCCTGTATATCGGCCAGGCCGGCCTGGGCATGCCCGACCGCGACTACTACCTGACCGACGGCTTCAAGCCCCAGCGCGAGGCCTATCTGGCGTTCATCGAGCGCGCCCTGAAGATGGCCGGCTACCCGGACCCGGCCAAGTCGGCGGCCGACGTCCTGGCCTTCGAGACCAAGATCGCCAAGGTCAGCTGGGAGGTCGCCGAGCGCCGCGACATCGACAAGACCTACAACCCCACCACCGTGGCCGAGCTGAACGGCTACGCGCCCTTCCCCTGGTCGCCCTACCTGGCCGCCGCCGGCATGCCGGGCCTGACCAAGGTGGTGCTGGGCGAGAAGACCGCCGTGCGCGACATCGCCAAGGTCTATGACGAGACGCCGCTGGAGACCCTGAAGGCCTGGCAGACCTACAACGTCATCGCCGAGACCTCGCCCTACCTCTCCAAGCGCTTCGTCGACAGCCGCTTCGAATACATCAAGGTCCTGACCGGCCAGTCGGCCCTGCGCCCCCGCTGGAAGCGCGGCGTGCAACTGGTCGACGGCAGCCTGGGCGAGGTGGTCGGCCAGACCTATGTCGCCAAGTACTTCCCGCCCAGCTCCAAGGCCCAGATGGTCGATCTGATCGCCAACCTGAAGACGGCGATGGCGGCGCGCATCCAGAAGGCGCCGTGGATGAGCCCGGCCACCAAGACCGAGGCGCTGGCCAAGCTGTCCAAGATGCAGGTGATGGTCGGCTATCCCGACAAGTGGCGCGACTATTCGGGCCTGAAGCTGGACGTGAACGACCTCTACGGCAACGTCGCGGCCAGCCGGAAGTTCGAGTGGGCGTACCAGCTGAGCGACCTGGGCAAGCCGGTCGACCACGGCAAGTGGGGCATGACCCCGCAGACCGTGAACGCCTACAACGGCGGGCTGGAGAACAAGATCGTGTTCCCGGCCGGCATCCTGCAGGCGCCCTATTTCGATCCCAACGCCGACCCGGCGGTGAACTACGGCGCGATCGGCGCGGTGATCGGACACGAGATCAGCCACGGCTTCGACGACCAGGGCCGCAAGATCGACGCCACGGGCAAGCTGCGCGACTGGTGGACGCCGGAGGACGCCAAGCGCTTCGACGCCCAGGCCGACGTGCTGGGCAAGCAGTACGACGCCTACGAACCGGTCCCCGGCTCGCACATCAACGGCAAGCTGACCATGGGCGAGAACATCGCCGACCTGGCCGGGCTGCAGGTGGCGCTGGACGCCTACCACGCCTCGCTGGGCGGCAAGCCGGCGCCGGTGATCGGCGGACTGACGGGCGACCAGCGCCTGTTCCTGGCCTTCGCCCAGTCCTGGCAGGAAAAGGCCCGCGACGACTCGCTCAAGCAGCAGATGGCGTCCGACCCGCACTCGCCGTCGTCGTTCCGCGTGGTGGGCCCCACCCGCAACGTCGACGCCTGGTACGACGCCTTCGGGGTCAAGCCCGGCGACACCTACTACCTGCCGCCCGAGGCCCGCTCGCGGGTCTGGTAGGGATCAGGAACGCAAAAGGGCCGCCCCGAGGGGCGGCCCTTTCAGCATCCGAAGGCCGGAAAGCCTATTCGCCGGCGGCGAGCTCTATTCGCCGGCGGCGATCTGGCCGCGGGCCAGGGCCAGCAGCTCGTCCATCTTCCGGCGGACCTCGCCCTCGCTGACATTGACGCCCGAGCCCTTCAGGTCGCCGGCGACCTTGCGCAGCACGTCCTCGTCGCCGGGCTGCTCGAAGTCGGACTTCACCACGGCGCGGGCGTAGTCGTCGACCGTCGCCAGGCCCATCAGCTCGGCCGCCCACTCGCCCAGCAGGCGGTTGCGACGGGCGGTCGCCTTGAATTCCTGTTCCTGCTCCAGCGCGAACTTGCGTTCGAAACCCTGTTCGCGTTCGTCGAAGGTGGTCATGAAAGCCCCAATAGTCTCTGAGCCGGCTCCATATCCCGTGGCGAGCCGCCCGGCAATCGTAAGCAACGCCGCATCGCGCCCGATCCGTTCACAAAGCCGCTCACAATACCGCCGCCGAGGCTAGGGCCGTTTGCGCCAAGGACTGCGTTCAGCTAGTTTCGGGACGACATTTTTCGTGAGCGGCCTTGAGTCGAACGCCGCGCGCAGCTATCCGCCGCGCGCGCTTTTCGTTTCTCCGGAGAATTCCGGCCGGATTTTTCCGGGAGGGCGCGCCCGCAGCCAGAAGGGCCTCGACGAGAGCCATGACCACCCGCCGCAAGAAGATCTACGAAGGCAAGGCCAAGATCCTGTACGAGGGCCCCGAGCCGGGCACCCTCATCCAGTACTTCAAGGACGACGCCACCGCCTTCAACGCCCAGAAGAAGGCGGTCCTGGAAGGCAAGGGCGTGATCAACAACCGCATCAGCGAGTACATCATGACTCGCCTGAACGCGATCGGCGTGCAGAACCACTTCATCCGCCGTCTCAGCCTGCGCGAGCAGCTGATCAAGGAAGTCGAGATCATCCCGCTCGAGGTGGTGGTGCGCAACATCGCCGCCGGCTCGATCGCCACGCGCCTGGGCCTGAGCGAAGGCACCCCGCTGCCGCGCTCGATCATCGAGTTCTACTACAAGGACGACAAGCTGGGCGACCCGATGGTCTCCGAGGAGCACATCACCGCGTTCAACTGGGCCGCCACCCAGGAGATCGACGACATGATGGCCATGGCCCTGCGGGTGAACGACTACCTGTCGGGCCTGTTCAGCGGCGTGGGCATCACCCTGGTGGACTTCAAGATCGAGTTCGGCCGCGTCTATGAAGGCGACTTCAGCCGCGTGATCCTGGCCGACGAGATCAGCCCCGACAGCTGCCGCCTGTGGGACTCGGCCACCAACGAGAAGATGGACAAGGACCGGTTCCGCCGCGACCTGGGCAACGTCATCGAAAGCTACACCGAAGTGGCCCGCCGCCTCGGCATCATGAAGGAAATGCCGACCGTCATCCAAGGCGGCGTGCATTAGGTTGGGATCTCCTCCCCCGTGCAACGGGGGAGGTGGCGCGATGCGCGGCATCGTGACGGAGGGGGCGCGCCGCCCGATTGCTGTGGATGGGACGCCCCCTCCACCGCTTCGCGGTCCCCCTCCCCCGTTTCACGGGTGAGGAGAAGAAGTTGAAAGCCACTGTCCATGTGTTCCTGAAGCCCGGCGTGCTGGACGTCCAGGGCAAGGCCGTCGAGTCCGCCCTGCACGGCCTGGGCTGGGCCGGCGTCTCGAGCGCCCGGGTCGGCCGCACGATCGAGTTCGACCTGGCCGAGACCGACGCCGAGAAGGCCAAGGCCGAGGTCAAGGCCATGTGCGAGAAGCTGCTGGCCAACACGGTCATCGAGAGCTACCGCATCGACGTCGCCTGACGGCAACGATCGGGGACATGCGCGTGCGCATGTCCCCAGCCGGTTCGAGCGCCCTCCTCCCGGAGCGGTGCTTTTTCTTTGCCCGGATTTCCGAACCGCCCCTTCCCCTCCAGCTTCGCCGCACCATGTTCGGTGAAACCGGCGGAGGCGACATGAGCGCGAAGTATGAACTGGCCCAGGTCAACATCGGCCGCCTGCGGGCGCCGATCGATCATCCGATGATCAAGGACTTCGCCGACAACCTCGACCCCATCAACGCCCTGGCCGAGGCCTCGCCGGGTTTCGTCTGGCGACTGACGGGCGAGGGCAACAACGCCACCGACCTGCAGCCGTTCGACGACGAGATGATCGCGATCAACATGTCGACCTGGACCGACATCCCGTCGCTGGGCGCCTATGTCTACCGTAGCGGCCACGTCCAGTTCATGCGCCGCCGCCGCGAATGGTTCGAGCACATGGACCTCTACATGGTCCTCTGGTGGGTGCCGGCCAGCCACCGCCCGACCATCGACGAGGCCAAGGCGAAGCTGGCCCTGCTGGAAGCCAACGGCCCGACGCCGGAGGCCTTCACCTTCAAGATCCCCTTCCCGGCCCCGGACGAGGCCAGCGTGGAGCCCGTGCTGGACGAATGCGCGTAAAGCGCCGCTCCTGAACGCTTCGCCCGCTCGCGAGTTGTTCCTAGAGGGCCTTGGGCCCCGGCTGGGACAGTCTCGATGGGCGTAGGGCGTAGGGAATTCCTCTTGGGCTCCGGCCTGGCCATGGCCGCGGGGCCGGCCCTGGCGCGTCAGACCCTGCCCAACGGGCCCCAGCCCTATCAGCCGCGCGCCGGCTATCCCAAGCCGGCGGCGAGCCCGCCGGCCGCCGCGCCCAGGCCGCCGACCTCGTACCCCAAGCCCGACGCCTTCGTTTCCCAGCCGAGGCCGGCGGCCGGAGCGGCTCCCGCGCCGCCCGCCGCGCCCGCCGTCTCGACGGCCGGGACCGACTGGGCCGCCGTGAAGGCCCAGTTCCAGACGACGCCGGACGAGGTCAACATGAGCGCCATGCTGATCGCCACCCATCCCTTGCCGGTGCGCAAGGCGATCGACCAGTTCCGCCGCGAGATGGACTGGCGGCCGGTGACCTATCTGGAGGACAACAACCGCCGCCTGCAGGCCTACAGCCGCGCCGCCGCCGGCCGCTATCTGGGCCTCGACGGCGACCAGGTTGCCCTGACCGACAGCACCACCCTGGGCGCGGCCCTGGTCTATGGCGGCCTGAAGCTGGGCTATGGCGACGAGATCGTCACCACCAACCAGGACTACTACATTACCCACGAAAGCCTGCGCCGGGCCGCCCTGCGCAACGGCTCGGTGATCAGGCGCATCGACCTGTTCGACAGCATCGAGACGGTGTCGGAGGCCGGCATGGTGGCCCGCCTGATGGCGGCGGTCACGCCCAAGACCCGCGCCTTCGCCCTGACCTGGGTGCATTCCAGCACCGGCCTGAAACTGCCCCTGCCCGCCATCTCGGCCGCCCTGGCGCAGGTGAACGCCACGCGCCAGGAGCCCGAGCGGATCGTGCTGGCCGTCGACGGGGTGCACGGCTTCGGCAACCAGGACGCCACCCTGGCCGGCCTCGGCTGCGACATCTTCATGGCCGGCTGCCACAAGTGGCTGTTCGGCCCGCGCGGCACCGGGATCATCGCCGCCAACGCCCAGGGCTGGTCGCGGCTGCGCCCCTCGGTGCCCAGCTATGTCGACAGCGCCGCCTGGACCGCCTGGATCAACAACGCGCCGCTGCTGGAGCACACCGACGGCCCGCTGATGTCGCCCGGCGGCTTCAAGGCCTTCGAGCACCTGTGGGCGATCCCGGCGGCGGTCGAGTTCCACGAGAAGATCGGCAAGCCCCAGGTGGCGGCCCGCACGGCCGAACTGGCCGAACAGCTGAAGGCGGGCCTGGCGCTGATGCCCCACGTGCGCCTGGTCACGCCCCGTGACCCGCGGATGTCGGCGGGGATCGTCTCGTTCGACGTCCAGGGCCTGTCGACCGATTCCGCCGTCGCCCGCCTGCGCCGGCGCCGGATCATCGCCTCGGCCGCGCCCTACGCGATCCAGCACGTGCGCCTGACGCCCTCGATCATGAACAGCCCGGCCGAGGTGGACCTGGCGCTGGCCGAGGTCCGCGGCTTGGCGAGCGTTTAGGGACGAAGCGGCGCTGACATCCCGCGCGAACGGTGCTACAGGCCCGCGCCATGAAAGCCGCCGTCGTCGTCTTCCCCGGTTCCAATTGCGATCGCGACTGCAAGGTCGCCATCGAGCGCTCCGCCGGAGCCCGTGTCGAAATGGTCTGGCACCAGGAGACGGCCCTGCCGGACGACCTGGACCTGATCGTCCTGCCCGGCGGGTTCTCCTACGGCGACTACCTGCGCTGCGGGGCCATGGCCGCCCAGAGCCCGGTGATGCGCGAGGTCGTCAAGGCCGCCAACGACGGCGTGGCCGTGGTGGGCATCTGCAACGGCTTCCAGATCCTGACCGAGGTCGGCCTGCTGCCCGGCGCCCTGCTGCGCAACGCCAAGCTGAAGTACGTCTGCAAGCCGGTGGCCCTGGACGTGGTCAACAGCCAGACCCGCTTCACCGCCAGCTTCGGCGAGCAACGCTCGGCCGTCATGACCGTCGGCAACGGCGAGGGCAACTTCTTCGCCGACGAGGAAACGCTGAACCGCATCGAGGGCGAAGGCCAGGTGGTGTTCCGCTACCAGGACAATCCCAACGGCTCGGCCCGCGACATCGCCGGCCTCATGAACGCCAAGGGCAACGTCCTGGGCCTGATGCCCCACCCCGACCGCTCGTTCGACCCGGACCTGGGCTCGGAGGACGGGGCGATCCTCTTCCGCAGCATATTCGCCAGCGCCTGACGGGCGCCAGGGAGGTTCCGATGCGTCGTTTGTCGATCAGCGTAACCTTCCTCCTCACCGCACTGGCGGCGGGCGCCGCCCACGCCGACAACCGCTGCGGCTATGGCGATTTCGCCTACGCCGCCCAGGACGGCGTGGCCGTCTACAACGTCTCGCCGCCGACCGGGGGACGAACCTACTTCCAGGGCGACGGCGAAGGCTGTCCCGGCGCGCCGAGCTGCAAGCTGAAAAGCTATCTGGTGACCCAGGACGAGGTGCTGGCCAGCAAGGTCGGGAACGGCTGGACCTGCGCCTGGTACGGCAAGGGCGATCGCCACACCGTCGGCTGGCTGAAGACGTCGGACCTGATCAAGTCGGCCGTCGCCCCCTCCGGCGAGGGCGACTGGCTGGGCGCGTGGCGCTTCGGCGACAACCAGATCACGATCACCCGCGACAAGAAGGGCTTCCGGGCCGAGGGCGAAGCCACCTGGAAAGGGCCGGCCTCCGTGCATGAGGGGGCGTTCAAGGGACGCATCGAGGTCAAGGGCGTGGCCGCCACCTACGCCGACCCCGAGGGCACGGAGCCCTTCTGCAGCGTCGATATGCGCCGCGCCGGCCGGTACATGGTGGTCGCCGACAGCGGAAGCTGCGGTGGCGCGTCCGTGAGCTTCGACGGCGTCTACGTCCGCTAGCGACGCGAAACGCTGTTATATTATAGCGCCAGCTGAAAACCGCTCCTAAGGTGCCCGCACCATTGGGGAGCCTTTCCATGAGTCTCGCGTCGACCCTCCGCGCCGGCCTGCTGGCCGCCGCCGCCCTCACCGCCTTCGCCACCACAGCCGCACACGCTCAGACGCCGCCGCTGACGCCGGACATCGACGGCAAGTACGTCGCGCCCAAGGACGGCTATGACTACGACAAGCGCGTGGTCATGGTGCCGATGCGCGACGGGACCAAGCTCTACACCGTGATCGTGGTGCCCAAGGGCGCCAAGAACGCCCCGATCCTGCTGACCCGCACGCCCTACAACGCCGCCAAGCGCACCGCGCGCAACGACAGCCCGTCCATGCTGGCCACCCTGGCCGAGGGCGACAGCGTCTTCGTCCAGTCCGGCTACATCCGCGTCATCCAGGACATCCGCGGCAAGTACGGCTCGGAGGGCGACTATGTGATGACGCGCCCGCTGAAGGGGCCGCTGAACAACAGCGAGGTCGATCACTCGACCGACGCCTACGACACCATCGAGTGGCTGACCAAGAACGTGCCCGAGAGCAACGGCAAGGTCGGCATGCTGGGCAGCTCGTACGAGGGCTTCACCGTGGTGATGGCCCTGGTCAATCCGCACCCGGCCCTGAAGGTGGCCGCGCCGATGAGCCCGATGGTCGATGGCTGGATGGGCGACGACTGGTTCCACCACGGCGCCTTCCGCCAGCCGAACTTCGACTACTTCAGCGGCCAGACCACCAAGCGCGGCGCCGGCGACAGCGTCCAGCGCGGCGGCTATGACGACTACCAGACCTTCCTGAAGGCCGGTTCGGCCGGCGACTTCGCCAAGGCCCACGGCCTGGACGCCCTGCCCTGGTGGAAGAAGGTCAGCGAGCACCCCGCCTACGACGCCTTCTGGCAGGAGCAGGCGCTGGACAAGACCATGGCCAAGCAGCCCCTGACGGTGCCGACCATGTGGATCCAGGGCCTGTGGGACCAGGAGGACATGTGGGGCGCGGTGCACAGCTACGCCGCCGTCGAGCCCAAGGACGCGGCCAACGACAAGAACTATCTGGTGCTGGGCCCCTGGCGGCACAGCCAGGTCAACTACGACGCCTTCAACCTGGGCGTCTTCAAGTGGGACGGCGACACCGCCCTGCAGTTCCGCCGCGACGTGCTGCTGCCGTTCTTCAACCAGTACCTGAAGGACGGCGCGCCCAAGGCCGACACCCCGCCGGTGCTGATCTACGATCCGGGCCAGAACCACTGGGACCGCTACAAGTCCTGGCCTCAGGGCGGGACCAAGGCCCTGTACCTGGAGCCGAACGGCGGCCTGGGCTTCGCCGCCCCGGCGGCGGCCAAGGGCGCGGCGGCGTATGACGAATACGTCTCCGACCCGGCCAAGCCGGTGCCTTACATCCCGCGCCCGATGCAGTTCGGCGACCGCAGCCGCTGGACGCCTTGGCTGGTCACCGACCAGCGCAGCGTCGCCGACCGCACCGATGTGCTGAGCTACGTCTCCGAGCCCCTGACCGCGCCGCTGAAGATCGCCGGCGTGCCGAAGGTCAACCTGACGGCCTCGACCAGCGGCACCGACAGCGACTGGGTGGTCAAGCTGATCGACGTCTTCCCCGACGAGGTCCCCAGCCAGCCCGAGTTGGGCGGCTACCAGTTGGCCGTGGGCATGGACATCTTCCGCGGCCGCTATCGCGAGAGCTTCAGCGATCCCAAGGCGATCAAGCCGAACACGCCGCTGAAGTACCAGTTCATCCTGCCGACCGCGAACTACACCTTCCAGCCGGGCCACCGGATCATGGTCCAGGTGCAGTCCAGCTGGTTCCCGCTGTACGACCGCAACCCGCAGACCTTCGTGCCCAACATCTTCTTCGCCAAGCCGGCGGACTATGTGAAGGCCACCCAGCGGGTCTACCACGCGGGCGACACGGCCAGCTTCATCGAGCTGCCGGTGGTGGCGCAGTAATCCCCTCCGGCCCCTTGGGCCACCTCCCCCGGAGGGGAGGAATAAAAAGGGGCCGGAAGCTCACGCCTCCGGCCCCCTCCTTCACATCGGAGCATTCTTCGTCAGCGGTCGCGCCGCTGCTGGTCGGCCTGGTTGGCCTGGCCGCCCGGATTGCGGCCCTGCTCGTTCTGGCGATTGCGATCGCCCTGCTGTTGCTGCTGACCCGGAGACTGTCGTTGCGGGTCGTTCTGCTGCTGTTGCGGATTGCGGGTCTTGTTGTCACCCATGGGCTCTCTCCTTGCACAGCGCGCCGATCGCGCACGGTGAGGAAAACGGCCCGGGACTCGCCCCGTTCCTTCTGCGAAGCTGCCTTAGTTCCGGCTTAGCTTTTGAATCTTCACCGGATTTTCGATGATCTGCCCCTTCATGTAGGGATCGTCGGCCTTGGTCACGGTGGGGGCGTCGTGGATCTTGCGGACCACGTCCATGCCCTCGACCACCTTGCCGAACGCCGCGAAGCCCTGGCCGTCCTTGTTGCGCGCCCCGCCGAAATCCAGGGCCGGGTTGTCGCCAAGGCAGATGAAGAACTCCGACCCCGCCGTGCCCGGCTCGGCTCGCGCCATCGAGATCACGCCGTCGGTGTGCAGGATCCCCGTGACCTTCGTCGTCTCGTGGGCGATGGCCGGCAGCGGGCTGTCGTCGCGGTTCAGCCCGCCCTGGATGACGCTGATGGTGGCCGGGTTGTTGTCGTTCTTGGGCGAGACGGTCCGGTAGAAGCTGCCGCCGTCCAGCAGATGCTTGTCCGCATAGGCCAGGAAGTTGGCCACGGTGATCGGCGCCTTGTCCGGATAGAGCTCGATCACGATCGCCCCCAGGTCGGTGACCATCCGCACCCGGACGGGCGCGGGGCCGGCGGCGGTCAGCGGCAAGGCGGCGGCGAGCGCCAGCAGATGGCGGCGGGAGATCATGGGGCGGCTCGCTTCACATCGGTGTGGATGAAGTCATTTCCCTTGAACAGCAGCGGTTCGTCCAGGGACTTGGCCAGGGCGTAGACGAAACTGTCGCCGTAATTCAGTTCGGCGTCATGCCGGCCCTTCCCATAGGTCCGCCGAGCCTCGGCCGCCGCGTAGGCCTGCTCGGCGGTCACGGCGACAACCTCGATCCGCAGTTGGGCGAGGTCGCGATTCAGCAGGGGAATCCCCTTCTCCGGACTTATCCGACGCATATAGACCTCGGCCGCCTCGACATAGGACGCCGCCGACATCCGACGGCGCTTGGCGCGCAGCATCAGGACATAGAACGCGTCGCGCTCTGGTTCCTTCAAGGCCAGGGCCAGCAGGGCGGAGGTGTCGATGATCATCCGATCGGCTGACCGTGCTCGTCGTAAAGTTCGGCCTCGATCTCCCGCCAATCTCTGGGATCGAGCACCGGGCGCGCATCCAACTCCGCGAAGAAGGCCTGCTTGGCCGCCTCCTCGGCGTCCGTCAGCGCGAAGGGTTCAGACAACCGCGCCACCTTCTCGACCAGGGCCTGATGGATCGCCTCGGTCAGGCTTTCCCCCGTCACGTCAGCGACTTGCCGCGCCAAGGCCTCGGTTTCCGCCCGCTTGATGCTGATGCCCATTCTAGAAACACCTTTGACCTTTCTAGAATATAGCGGAATCCCCCGGGCCACGCTAGAAGGCCCGCCCATGAGCACCTCGACCTCCCCCGCGAAGTCCATGGCCGAGACGGCCGCCGAGTTTGGCCTCAAGCCGGAGGAGTACGCCGTCGTCCTCGACCGCCTGGGCCGCGAGCCCAACCTGGTCGAGCTGGGGGTGTTCTCGGTGATGTGGTCCGAGCACTGCTCGTACAAGTCGTCCAAGAACCAGCTGAAGAAGTTCCCGATCACCGGTCCGCGCGTGATCTGCGGCCCCGGCGAGAACGCCGGCGTGATCGACATCGACGACGGCGACGCCATCATCTTCAAGATGGAGAGCCACAACCACCCGTCCTACATCGAGCCCTACCAGGGCGCGGCGACGGGCGTGGGCGGCATCATGCGCGACGTCTTCACGATGGGCGCGCGACCGATCGCCCTGCTGAACGCCCTGCGCTTCGGCGAGCCCGACCATCCCAAGACCAAGCGCCTGGTCGACGGCGTCGTCGCGGGCATCGCCGGCTACGGCAACTGCGTGGGCGTGCCCACGGTCGCCGGCGAGACCAACTTCCACAAGGGCTACAACGGCAACATCCTGGTCAACGCCATGTGCGTGGGCCTGGCCGACGCCGACAAGATCTTCTACTCGGCCGCCCCCGGCGCGGGCCTGGCCGTGGTCTATTTCGGCTCCAAGACCGGCCGCGACGGCATCCACGGCGCGACCATGTCCTCGGCCGAGTTCTCGGAGGACTCCGAGGAGAAGCGCCCCACGGTCCAGGTCGGCGACCCCTTCGCCGAGAAGCTGCTGATCGAGGCGACGCTGGAACTGATGGCCACCGGCGCCGTCGCCGCCATCCAGGACATGGGCGCGGCGGGCCTGACCTCGTCGTCGGTCGAGATGGCCGGCAAGGGCGGCGTCGGCATCGAGCTGGACATGGACATGGTCCCCCAGCGCGAAACCGGCATGAGCGCCTACGAGATGATGCTGTCGGAAAGCCAGGAGCGCATGCTGGCGGTCCTGAAGCCCGGCCGCGAGAAGGACGGCCACGCCATCTTCGAGAAGTGGGGCCTGGACGCCGCCGTCATCGGCCACACCACCGACACCGGCCACCTGGTGCTCAAGCACCACGGCGAGGTCGTCTGCGACGTGCCGCTGGCCCCGCTGTTCGACGACGCGCCGCTGTATGACCGCCCCTGGGTCCAGCCGACGCTGCATCCGCACCTCGACCCGGGCAAGATCGCCGCCCCGTCCGACTGGAACGCCGCCGTGCTGAAGGTGGTCGGCAGCCCCGACATGGCCTCCAAGCGCTGGCTGTGGGAGCAGTACGACCGCCACGTGATGGCCGACACCCTGGAAGACAGCGCCACCGGCTGCGACGCCGGCATCGTGCGCATCCACGGCAAGGGCAAGGCCATCGCCGTGACCAGCGACGTCACCCCGCGCTACGTGCAGAACGATCCCTACGAGGGCGGCAAGCAGGCCGTCGCCGAAGCCTGGCGCAACCTGACGGCCGCCGGCTCGACCCCGATCGCCATCACCGACAACCTCAACTTCGGCAGCCCCGAAAAGCCCGAGACCATGGGCCAGATCGTGCGCGCCACCGACGGCATGGCCGAGGCCTGCCGCGCCCTGGACTTCCCGGTCGTGTCGGGCAACGTCAGCCTCTACAACGAGACCAACGGCGTCGCCATTCCGCCGACCCCGACGGTCGGCGCCGTGGGCCTGATCGACGACTACGACCTGCGCATGGGCTTTGGAAATGTCGCCGAGGGGGATGCGCTGGTGCTGATCGGCGAGACCCACGGCGAGCTGGGCGCCTCGATCTATCTGCGCGAGATCCTGGGCCGCGAGGACGGCGCCCCGCCGCCGGTCGACCTGGCCCTGGAACGCAAGAACGGCGACTTCGTGCGCGGCCTGATCCCGACCGGCCTGGTCGCGGGCCTGCACGACCTGTCGGACGGCGGCCTGCTGATCGCCGCGGCCGACATCGCCCTGGCCAGCAAGGTCGGCGTCACCCTGAACGCCACCAGCCACGCCCACGCCCACCCCTATCTGTTCGGCGAGGACCAGGCCCGCTACTTGGTGGCCACGCCCGATCCGGACTCGGTGCTGGCGGCGGCCAAGGAAGCCGGCGTCCACGCCAACCTGGCCGGGGTGGCGGGTGGCGACGCCTTCGCCTCGACCGACCTGTTCAGCATCCCGCTGGAGACCCTGCGCACGGCCCACGAGGCCTGGCTGCCGGGCTTCATGGGCGCGGCCCAGGCCTGACCGGCGTCATCACGCGGACACAGACGCACCGCACAGACCGGAATCAAGGAGTCGCGTCGCGCGATGCGACTCCATCCCCTTTGGAGTTTGGCATGCGCAAGTTCCCGATCCTCGCCACGGCGAGCCTGACCCTGTCGCTGCTGGCCGCCTGCGCGCCCGCCGCCCAGGCTCCCACCCCCGCCGCCCCCTCCCCAACCGTTGAGGGCGCCGAGGCCTCGTGCGCCGCGCGCGGCGGCTCTATGCAACCCGTCGGCCGCCTGCAGCGCCCGACTTGCGTGGTGCCCTACGCCGACGCCGGCAAGACCTGCTCGGACAAGGCCGACTGCCAGGGCGCCTGCATCGCCGAAGGCAACCTGGAGGCCCAGGGCGCCACGACCGGCCAGTGCCAGAAGACCAACGTCCAGTTCGGCTGCTTCGCCAAGATCGTGAACGGCAAGGCGACGGCCGCGATCTGCATCGACTGATGATCGGGGGACATGCCCTCGCGGCGTGTCCCCACCAGCCTCCACGGCGCCAGGACTTGGGGACACGCCGCAAGGGCATGTCCCCTACGGTTCTAGCCGCGACGCGCCCGCGCCACCTGGGCCACCCGCTCCAGCACCACCGGACCCGCCGCCGGCCCGGCCGAATAGACGAAGTCCGGGCTGTCCATCGGCTTGCCCGAGCGGCGATCCACCAGCACCGGTTCGGCCGGCAGGCCGGTGACCGCGTCGACCAGGTGGCTGGCCACGCCCTCGGTCGCGTAGTGGCGATTGCCGAACGCCATCAGCGCCGTCATCACCGGCGCGAAGTCGCGCGCCAGCGCGGTCGGCACATATTCGAAGCGCGCCGGCCGTTCCTGGTACTGCCGACGGTCCAGGAAGCCGGCCTCGACCAGGTCCTTGAGCCGCGCGGCCAAGATGTTGGGCGCCACGCCCAGGCTCTTCTCGAACTGGTCGAACCGCGACAGCCCCTGGAAGGCGTCGCGCAGGATCATCAGGCTCCAGGTGTCGCCCACACGCTCCAGCGTGCGGCCTATCGGGCACTGTCCGGGATCGAAGGCGCGCTTGGTCATGACGTCAATATAGGGACTCGCTACGAAATCGAAAGTTAGTCACTTGCAAATCGAAAGTGACTTCCCACCTCAACGTCACGGCCGGGCCATGGGGCCTCGACCAACCCCTTTCGGGAAGAAGACGATGAGCAAGCAAGACATCCGCGGCGCGGCCCTGATCACCGGCGCCTCCACGGGCATCGGCGCCGCCTATGCCGACCGCCTGGCCCGCGCCGGCCACGACCTGATCCTGGTGGCCCGCGACACCGGCCGCCTGGGCGCCCTGGCCGCCCGCCTGCGCGGCGAGACCGGCGTGAACATCGACATCATCACCGCCGACCTGACCGACAAGGCCGACCTGGCCCGCGTCGAGTCGCGCTTGGCCGACGACGCCGCGATCGACATCCTGATCAACAACGCCGGCGTCGCCCTGTCGGGCCCGTTCGTCGAACAGGACCTTGAGCGGATCGACGGCATGATCCAGCTGAACATCGTCTCGGTGACCCGCCTGGCCCACGCCGCCGCCAAGGCTTTCGCGGCCCGCGACCGCGGCGCCATCGTCAACATCTCGTCCGTCGTGGGCCTGGCCCCCGAGCTGCAGATGGCCGTCTACGGCGCGACCAAGGCCTATGTGACCTATTTCACCCAGACCCTGCGCCTGCAGCTGAGCCCCAACATCCAGCTCCAGGCCGTCCTGCCCGGCGCCACCCGCACCGAGATCTGGGACCGCTCGGGCCACGGCGGCGCCGACGTGCTGGATCCGAACATGCTGATGGAGCTGGACGACCTGGTCGACGCGGCCCTGGCCGGCTTCCACCAGGGCGAACTGATCACCATCCCGTCCCTGCCCGACGCGGCCGATTTCGCGGCCTACGACGCGGCCCGGGCCAAGCTGGTGCCGAACCTGTCGCGCAACCGCTCGGCCGCCCGCTACAAGGTGGGCGAACCGGCCTAGGCGGACTGCCGGCGAGATCGGGGTCGCCCCGATCTCGCCCACCGTCGTGGCGTCCGTCACGACATTGCCGCCTCGCGACACTATCTATCGGGTGACGACGAGAGACGACCGGGAACGAACGCCGCGCCCGGTCGCTTGTCCGCCACCTGAGGAGACCGACATGGCCGTCATTCCAAACCTGGACGAGTTCATTCTCGAGGAAACCGCCGAGGGGATCTTCCTGACCGTCACCGGCGATGACGACCAGACCCTGAAGCTGAAGGTCTCGCTCGACGACCTGGAAGAGATCGTCGAGGTCATCGACGAGGTGTTCGGCCTGGAGGCGGAGGACGACGACGAGGCCGAAGAGGTGGACGAGAGCGCGGGCTAGGCCCTACCGCCCCGCCGCCCTGCTCAGCCCGTCCAGGTCGTCGTCCAGCGCCCGCGTCGCCGTCACCACCGTGGCCACCGCGTTCTTGAAGAACGCCTGCGGCACCGTGGCGAAGTCGTCGGTGGGCTGGTGGTATTCGGGGTGGTCCTCGACGCCGAAATAGACCCAGGGCACGCCGGCCGTGGCGAACGGCCCCTGGTCCGATTGCTGGGTCCAGTTGTTCTCCTTGCCGTGCAGGTCGGTGTCGTGGCCCAGCAACAGCTTGACCGGCGCGATCCTGGCCACGCCCTCCAGCACCGGCTTCAGATACGGCTGGGGCCCGGCCCCGCTGACATAGAGCTGGTTGCGGGGGTTCTTGCTGATCATGTCGAAATTGACGTTCAGCCCGATCTTCTCCAGCGGGACGGGCGGCTCGGCGACGAAGGCCTTGGCGCCCTTCAGCCCGCTCTCCTCGCCGTCGAAGGCGACGATCAGCACGGTGTGGCGCGGCGGCCGGGCCTTGAACGCCTCGGCCACGGCCAGCAGGCCGGCGATCCCCGAGGCGTTGTCGTCGGCCCCGTTATAGACCTGCCCCTTGCGGACCCCGAGATGGTCGTAGTGGGCCGAGACCACCAGCACCTTGTCCGAACTGGACGTGCCCTCGATCCGGGCCACCAGGTTCACGCCGGTGATGTCCTTGCCGAAGACCTTCGGCTTGATGGTGAAGGGACGCTCGAACGTCGAACCCTGCGGCCGCAGCCCGATCTCGTTGAAGCGCTTGACGATATAGGCCCGCGCCTTGGCCCCGCCCGGCGTGCCGACGCCCCGGCCCTCCATGGCGTCGGCCGACAGGACGCGGACGTCGTCCAGGGCATGGGCGCCGGGTCTGGGGGCGGCGTGGGCCTGGCCGGCCAGGGCGACGAGGGCGGCCGAGAGGCCCAGGGCGTGACGGAAGGGAAAGGTCATGCCCCTTCAATGCGTCCGGATTCCCTGGGCGGCAAGCCAGTCCGCCTCGCCTTGGTCGCCGGGACGCCATTCGCGCAGCCAGAGCAGCGTCGGCGTGTCGGACTCCAGCGCGCCGCTGCGATCGACCGCCTTGCGCAGCGTACGGACATCGCCGGCGACACAGCCGCCTTCACGCTTCACGCGCAGCCCCGGCCAAGGGTGACGCGTGACGGCGGCGGGACGGTCACGGCGCGGCGGTCCGCAGAGGGTCGGCCAATAGCGCAGGGCCAGGGCCCGCCCGTCCGCATCGCGCTTCAGCGCGGCGACGCCGAAGTAGAGATAGGCGTTCTGGGACGGCGCGGCGGCGTCCTGGGACGTCTGAAACTGGTACTGCGCGATCATGGGATCACCGCCCGCGAGCATCTGCTCTGTCCCGTCGGACGCCCACAGGACGCCGGTCCAGTCGGCCGGCGCCAGCACGAAATTCGTGCAGTCAGGCCAAGCCGTGCTGGGCGCCGCCAGGTCGACGCGGCAATCGGGCTTATCCTCCATCCACCAGCCGGCCCGGACAGCTCGCGCGCCCACCGCGTCCTTGGCCGAGAACCAAGGCGTTTCGGAGAACACGAGGTTGTCGCAGCCGGCGAGGAACATCGCCGCCGCCACGGCCAGCATCGAAATCGATCGCATCGAGAATTCCCCGGGGCGCCTTCACGTGGATATCACGACATAATCACGCCACCGTGATCATTCCGTGAGATTCCGTTATCACGCAAGTCGGAAAGCAACGTTCCGCTCCGGGCGGGCATTTTCGCCGTATGCCCGTTCTTAAGGTTTACGCGGCATACCCAGGGTCGAGAGATTCGGAGTTCATCGCCGTGCCCATGTCCTTCCCCGACCTCGAAGCGCGCCTGCACGAAGCCTTCCCGGACGCCGAGATCGTCCTGACCGACCTCGCCGGCGACGGCGACCACTACAAGGCGCGCATCGTTTCGCCGGCCTTCCGCGGCCTGAACCGGGTCAAGCAGCACCAGATGGTCAACCGCGCCCTGGCCGACGTGCTGGGCGGGACGCTGCACGCCCTGGCCCTCGAAACCGCCGCCCCCACGGAGTAGACGCCATGCGCTACCGCCCCTTCGGAAGCGCGGGCGTGGCGGTCTCGGCGATCACGCTGAGGCTGGAGGACCAACCCCGCCTGCGCGGCGCCGACTGGCGCAAGCTGATCTTCGCGGCGCTGGAAAGCGGCATCAACAGCTTCGAGATCGACGGCGTCTCGCCGGCCCTGATCGAGGGCGCCACCGAGGCCTTCTCGACGGTCGAGCGGCGGCTGCTGTTCGTCGCCTGGCGGCTGCGCGGCTCCAGCGACCGCGCCCTGCGCGCCCAGGCCGTGCACGACATGATCGAACAGTCCCTGGACCGTACGGGCCTGGGCCACCTGGACCTGGCCACCCTGGACGATCCCGACACCAACGCCTTCCCCGCCGAGACCCTGGAGCAGCTGAAGGCCTTGCGCGCCGCGCGGCTGATCCGCCTGCTGGGTGTGGCCGGGGCCGGCGACAAGTTCGACGCCTATGTTGCCTCGGGCCAGTTCGAGGCCATGGCCACGCCGTTCAACCTGGCCTCGGGCTGGGTGGAGCGCAATCGCGTCCGCGCCGCCATGACCCGCGAGATGGCGGTGATCGGGCTGGACTACTGGCCCGACGTGCTGCGCGAGGAGCACAAGGCCAGCTTCCTGCCCAAGCCGTCGCTGTGGCGGCGCAGGACCGACCCGCTGGCCGACGTCGGCGGCTACGACTTCCTGCGCAGCACGCCCGGCTGGAACGCCCAGCAGATCTGCCTGGCCTACGCCCTGACCGAACCGTCCTTGGCGACCGTCCACGTCACCGCCGGCACGCCCGCCGAGGTGGAGGGCCTGGCCGCGATCGTCGAGCGCGACCTGCCCACCGGCTGCGCCGCCCAGATCGAGATGGCCCGCTTCTCGGCCCAGCGCGCCGAGGGGTCAAAGCGTCGCGCCTGAACCTTCGCGGCCCCGCCAAGGCTTGACCCGAGGGGTCGCGGCGCCTAGCTGAGAGCCTACGCCCAAGGATTTCCTTTAATGACCGACGTCGCCTCCTCCCCCGCCCTCGACTTCATCGCCAAGACCGTGGCCGAAAACCCCGTGGTCCTGTTCATGAAGGGCGTGCCGGACCAACCGCGCTGCGGGTTCTCGTCGATCGCCGTGCAGATCCTCGACCATCTGGGGGTGTCGTTCGTCGGCGTCGACGTGCTGCAGGACGACGAACTGCGCCAGGGCATCAAGACCTTCACCGACTGGCCGACCATTCCCCAGCTCTACGTCAAGGGCGAGTTCGTCGGCGGCAGCGACATCGTCCGCGAGATGTTCCAGTCGGGCGAGCTGAAGACCCTCTTCGCCGACCAGGGCCTCATCGAGGCGTGAGCCCTCCTGCGGAGGACTCACTTCCTTTGAAGAACGCACGCCCTTCTCCCGAAACCGCTCACACTTTCGGGGGGCGCGCTTGAGCCGGGTCTTCGTCCCGCCGGGCGACGCCTACAGCCTGACCTTCGAACCGAAGGCGTCGGACATCGACGCCAACGGCCACGTCAACAACGTGGTCTATCTGGCCTGGGCCCAGGACCTGGCCATCGCCCATTGGGACGCCTGGGCCACGCCCGAGGAGCGCGCGCCCTGGAGCTGGGTCGCCCGCCGCCACGAGATCGACTACCGCCGCGAGCTGCTGCCGCACGAGACCGCCACGGGCTACACCTGGGTGGGCGAGCTGAAGGGCCCGCGCTTCGAGCGCTACATCCGCATCGACGGCCCGGACGGCGAGATGTGCGCCCAGTGCCGCACCGACTGGGTGCTGATCGACATCGCCGCCAAGCGCCCCGCGCGGGTGCTGCCCTGGATGGTCGAGCGGTTCACGCCGAAGGGCTGACCGGGCTCTTCGCGGGCCGGTAGATCTTCAGCATCCGCAGGGCGCCGCACCGCGAGCAGAAGCCCAAGGTGTGCTTCTCGCCCGCCGCCTTGTAGCGGATGCCGCCCGCCGCCAGCAGCGACTTCTCGCGGCCGCAGACCGTGCAGCGCATCTTCCACTCGGCGGACTCCCGCGCGATGTCGTCCCCCAGGTTCCGGAATGCGCGCGCGATCGCCTTGAACATGCCCGCAGGATGATGCGCCCGGCGGCCCGCCGTCAACGCGCCACCGGATTGAGCACGGCCAGACGCCCCTGCCTCGCCAGTCCCAGTTCCTGATAGCTGAAGCGCACGTCCACCGTGGTCGGCGCGCGCCGGCACAGGTCCAGCCGCTTGCGCGCGAAGGCCACCGCCGGCTGGGCGCCGGACCGGTCGACATAGAAGGTGAAGTCGTCCCGCGTCGTGCAGCCGGTGGAGGCCACGCTCAGGGTCAGCCCCGAGGCGTCGGCCTCGACGGCGTTCAACGCTTCCAGCTCGCCCGCGTCCTGGCCCTTGCCGGCCACCAGGGTCACCCCGCCGCCCGAGGTCGCGCAGCCGCCCAGGACCAGCAGCAGCCCTCCGGTCAGCAGTCGGCGTCGGTCGAGGTTCATGTACAACCTTGGCAGGAACGGCAAACTAGGCCCTAGTTTGCCCACGGCTTGGCCGCGCGCAACCGACGAGACCCCAGTGCTTCGTAAATTCGCTTCGATCGCTTCGATGGCCGCCTGTGTGGCCGCCGCCTCCCCGGCCCTCTCAGCCGACTACAAGGCTCTGGACGCCGAAGCCGCCCGGCTGATGGCGGTCGGCAAGATCCCCGGCCTGGCCTACGCCGTGATCGAACATGGCAAGGTCGTCCACGTCAGCGCCCAGGGCTGGGCCAATGTCGAGCAGAAGCGACCGCTGCGGACCGACACGATCATGTACGCCGCCTCGATCAGCAAGGCGGCCTTCGCCCAGTACGTGCTGATGCTGGTCGACGACGGCAAGCTGGACCTGGACAGGCCGATCAAGGCCTATCTGCCCAAGCCCCTGCCGGACTATCCGCGCTACGCCGACCTGGCCGGCGACGCGCGCTGGGAGACGATCACCCCGCGCCGGCTGCTGACCCACAGTTCCGGCTTGGCCGACCAGCGCTTCTACGATTCCGAGAACAAGTTCCGGTTCAATCTGGAGCCCGGAACCCGCTACGCCTACTCCAACGAGGGCATCAACCTGCTGCAGTTCGTCATCGAGCAGGGCCTGGGCCTGAACGTCGGCGACGAGATGAACCGGCGGATTTTCGTCCCCCTGGGCATGACCCGCAGCAGCATGATCTGGCGGCCCGACTTCCGGCCCAACCTGGCCGACGGCTATCACGAGGACGGCAAGTTCGAGGAGCACGACGAACGCGGCAGCGTAAAGGCCGCCGGGTCGCTGGACACCACGATCGACGACCTGGCGAAGCTGGCCGCCGCCATGGTCTCTGGCCAGGGGCTGTCGGCCAAGGCGCGGGCCGAGCGGACCAAGCCCAGCTTCCCGATCGTCAGCAAGACCCAGTTCCCGCCGTTCCTGATCGTCGATAATCCCGACAACGCCAAGATCGGCCTGGCGGCGGGCCTGGGCGTGGTGGTGTTCGACGGCCCGCAAGGCCACGCCTTCTACAAGGGCGGTCACAACGACATCACCGATAACCAGCTGGTCTGCATCGAGCGCGGCGAACGCTGCATCGTCCTGCTGACCAACAGCGGCGTCGGGCAGCGGATCTTCCCGCCGCTGGTCGCGGCGGCGCTGGGCGACACGGGCATGCCCTGGGCGTGGGAATATGGCCGCGCCCTGCCCGTGGAAGCACCCTAGGCGGCGACCTTCGTCGTCAGGGTCTCGCGCAGGCGGGCGGCCACGTCGCCCAGGGTGATGCGCGACAGCGCCGCGTCGACGTCGGGCGCGCCCTCGGCGGCCATCGAGCTGGCCAGGCCGGCGGTGAAGTCGGTGATGGCCGTGATGTGCTGGGCCAGCATGTCGACCATGTGCAGTTCCTGCATGACCTTCAGGCGGCTCTCGGCCGGCACGGTCTCCAGGATCTGGCCCAGGGCGCTGTCCAGGTGACCGCAGGACACCGCCGCGATCGACATTTCGGCCGACAGGGCCTCCAGCAGGCCGACAATGCCGGTGGTCTTCTCGATCGTCGTGGTCATGGCTTTTCCCCCAAGCGTATCAAACGGATAGCGCTCGGGCGTTGCCGCAGGGTTAAGGCCGACGGAAACCATGGCGACCGATTGTCGCGAAAGCTCAGCTCCAGGGGCCGATCCTGCGCCCGTCACCAACAGCGTCTCCCGCCGGCACGGCCGTGCCGACCCGGCCGCGCGTCGCCTGGCTGACGCCCAGCCGCAGCAGGGCCTCGACGCGGTTGCGGGTGGCCGGATGGGTCGAGAACAGGTTGTCGGCGCCCTTGCCCGCCAGCGGATTGATGATGAACAGGTGCGCCGTGGCCGGATTGCGCTCGGCCTCGTGATTGACCGCGCCGCCGCGGGCGTAGGCCTCGATCTTCTCCAGCGCCCGGGCCAGGGCCCGGCCGTCGCCGGCGATCTCGGCCCCGATCCGGTCGGCCTCGTACTCGCGCGAGCGGCTGATGGCCATCTGCACCAGCATGGCGGCGATCGGGGCCAGGATGGCCAGGGCGATCGTGCCGATCAGCCCGCCCGGCCGCTCGTCGTCGTCGCGCGAACCGCCGAAGAAGAAGGCGAAGTTGGCCAGGGCCGAGATCGCGCCGGCGATGGTGGCCGTCACGGTCATGGTCAGGGTGTCGCGGTTCTTCACGTGGGCCAGCTCGTGGGCCATCACGCCGCGGACCTCGTCGCGGTCCAGCAGGCCCAGCAGGCCCGTGCTGGCGGCCACGGCGGCGTGGGCCGGGTCGCGCCCGGTGGCGAAGGCGTTGGGCTGCTCGCTGTCGATCACCGTGATGCGCGGGCGCGGCAGGTCGGCCCGGCGGGCCAGGTCCTCGACGTCGGCGACGTACTGGCGGACCATCGGCACGGGGTGGGTCGCGTCGACCTCGACCGCGCCGTACATCCGCAGCACGATCTTGTCGGCGTTCCAGTACGAGAACAGGTTCATGCCCACGGCGAACACCAGGGCGATCAGCATGCCCGTGGGGCCGCCGATCATGTAGCCGGCCCCGACGAACAGCGCCGTCAGGCCGGCCAGGAGGGCGAAGGTCTTGAAGTGGTTCATGATGGGGTCTTGGGCTCTGGGTCGTGATCAGTCGAAGATGTCGAACAGGTCGAAGCGCTTCTTCTTGCCGTAGTGGCCCTGTCCGTGGTGGCGGCGCTCGTCGTCGTGCCGGTAGTCGCCGCGATGGTCCGGGCGCTCGCGGGGCCGCTCGTAGTCGGGAAGACGCGGCGCGGCGGGCTGGGGTTCGCCCCGCTCCATGGCCATCAGCTTCTCCAGCTCGCCGCGGTCCAGCCACACGCCCCGGCATTGGGGGCACATGTCGAACTCGACGCTGGCGCGTTGCACGGCCTGCATGGAGGCGTCGCAGTTGGGGCACATGAGAAGCGGCATTCGGCGGTCCCTGTCCAGTTGCTGGATGGGTGTCCTCGAAGCTGAGCCGGCGGTGGAGGGAGGGGGACAACCGGACCCAAGCATCGAGAACACCCGATGCGGTCCGACATCACGAGTGCTTGCATCACTCGCCAGAGGGGCCCGGCCCGCTCTTGAGAGTTAGGAGCCCCGGAAAACGGTTCAAGGGCCAAAAACGAAAAAGGCCCCGGATTTCTCCGGGGCCCTTCCGTTCGTCTTCGAGGTCGACGCTTACGAAGCGTAGAATTCGACGACGAGGTTCGGTTCCATCTTCACCGGATACGGCACTTCGGCCAGTTCCGGAGCGCGGACGAAGGTGGCCGACAGGCCCTTCTGGTCCACGGTGACGTAGTCGCAGAAGTCACGCTCCGACGAAGCGACGGCTTCCAGGACCAGGGCCATGTTGCGCGACTTTTCGCGGACGGTGATCACGTCGCCGGCCTTGCAGCGGTAGGACGCGATGTTCACGCGCTTGCCGTTCACCTGCACGTGGCCGTGGTTCACGAACTGACGGGCGGCGAACACGGTCGGCACGAACTTGGCGCGGTAGACGATGGCGTCCAGGCGCGACTCGAGCAGGCCGATCAGGTTTTCCGAGGTGTTGCCCTTGCGGCGGGCGGCTTCCTCGTAGGTGCGCGAGAATTGCTTCTCGGTCAGGTTGCCGTAGTAGCCCTTCAGCTTTTGCTTGGCGCGCAGCTGCAGGCCGAAGTCCGAAACCTTCTGCTTGCGGCGCTGGCCGTGCTGGCCGGGGCCGTAGGACCGCTGGTTCACCGGCGACTTCGGCCGGCCCCAGAGGTTTTCGCCCATACGGCGGTCGATCTTGTACTTGGCGCTATGGCGCTTGGACATAAGTCACTCTTCATATCGATCCGGGCCGGCTCCCTCGGAAGGGTGCGATCTCAACGGCGGCTTCGGGTCATTCCGTCATGCGATTTTCGCGCCGTCCGGCAAGCCGGCGGCGAGAAGGGGCGGTATATGACGGAGGGGCGGCGGGGAGTCAACGGCGAGAGCCGTCAGTGCAGGTCTTCGTTGATGAACTCCGGCCGGTTCAGTCCCGCCGCCCGCAGCTGCGCCATCATCGCGAAGACGCGGCCGTAAGGCACCTCGGCGTCGGCTCGCACCGAGAGCGCGTAGGTGTCCAGTCCGCGCGTCTGGTCACGGAGCAGGCCCACCACCTGGTCGTCCCTCACCCGGCGCTCGCCGACATAGGCCGCGCCGTCGCTGTCCAGGCTGACGAAGAAGCCGTGGGTTGGCTTGCAGGCGCCGAAGCAGTCCATGGGCGGCTGGTCGTGGCGAAGGGCGGGCCCCGAAGACTGACCGACGACGAGGACCATCACGAACAGCGCCAGCAACACCGGAACCATCGGCGTCAGGTTGATCGCCGCCATCGGCCGCGCCTCGAACCGTCCGGTCAATCGTCGCGCCATTGATCGCTCCCCCACGCGCCCAGACTGGTCCGGGCGGACGGCGGGCGCAAGCCTCGGCTACCGGGTCGCCGCGACGGCGGTGTTCATCAGGCCCGGCGTGAAGCGCCGCAGCGATCGCGCCACCTCGATCGGATACACGCCCATGTTCCGGGGACTGTAGTGCTTCCAACGGCCGACCCACGGCGACAGGTTGTCCAGGACGTAGGTGTCGTCGATCACCAGCACGGCGTGGGCCTGCTTGCCGTAGCCGAACACGGCCAGCTGCATGCGCGAGGCGCTCCAGCCCAGCTGCTGCAGGACGCGCGCCTTGGTCAGGGCGAAGTCCTCGCAATCGCCCTTGCCGTCGGCGGGGCTCTCGACCCAGACGTCATCGACCCCGTAGTGGTCCAGGTCGTCGACGATCGCGATGCGCTTGTTGGTCTCGCGCGTCACGCACTGCAACTGGGCTTCGCCGGTCAGGGCTGCGCAGCGCGTGGCGCGGGCCCGGGCGCTGGAGCCGACGATGTAGGCGGCCGCGAGGAACCCGCACAGTGCGCCGAAGCCCGCGCCGAACAGGAACGCCTTGCGAAGGGTTACGACACGACCCTTCGAGTCCGCGGATTGTCTGGGCCGAAATCGGCTATGCCAAGCGAACATGACAACTCACACGCCACTCCACTAGCGCTACAGTTGCATTTCTATGTGTTCATTTAGTGGCGAACGGCCAAGTTACCGATTACAGTAACAATCTAAGCCGTAATACCCCAAGTAATTCGCACGGATACACAGAAGATTCGGTGTCGAATCGAAAGTTGACCACCCCGTCACTGACGACGAATTCGACTAACATTGCTCAATTACGATGCAAATACCGCATACCCATTAACCACGAGCGGAATGGGCGTTCGCCCTAGAGCTTGGCGGCGTGCCACGCCACGTGGTCGCCGAGGAAGGTGGCGATGAAGAAGTAGCTGTGGTCGTAGCCGTCCTGCCGCCGCACCGTCACCTTGCGGCCGGCCTTGGCCGCGGCGGCCTCGATCAGCTCGGGCTTGAGCTGGCTTTCCAGGAAGCTGTCGGCCAGGCCCTGGTCGATCAGGATCTCGTCGAAGCCCTCCCCCGCCCCGTCCTCGATCAGGGCGCAGGCGTCGTGGGCGCGCCAGGCCGCGCGGTCGCCCCCCAGATAGGCGGTCATCGCCTTGTCGCCCCACGGGCAGTTCAGCGGCGAGACGATCGGCGAGAAGGCGCTGACCGACCGGAACAGGTCCGGATTGCGCAGGCCCAGGGTCAGGGCCCCGTGGCCGCCCATCGAATGGCCGGAGATCCCCCGCCGCGCCGGGTCCAGCGGGAAGGCGCCGTCGACGGCCTCCAGCAGGTCCTTGGTGACGTAGGAATACATCTTGAAGTGCGGCGCCCACGGCGCCTGGGTGGCGTCGACATAGAAGCCCGCCCCCTGCCCCAGGTCGTAGGCCGGATCGTCGGCGACGGCGTTCCCTTGCAGATCGGGGCCGCGCGGCGAGGTGTCGGGCGCGACGATGGCCAGGCCGTGTTTGGCCGCGTGCTCGTAGACGCCCGACTTGATGGTGAAGTTGTCCTCGGTGCAGGTCAGGCCCGACAGCCAGATCAGGTACGGGAACGGCCCCTCGCCGTCCGGCGTCCACACCGTGAACTTCATCGGCGTGCCGGTGCTGACGCTGTCGTGCCGGCAGTATCGCAGGGTCCCGCCCTGGGTGCGGTGGGCGGCGAGGGTTTCGACGTTGGACATGTCATGCGCCGAAGGTCCTCCTCCGGCCCTCCGGACCACCTCCCCCAAAGGGGGAGGATCTGTTGCACCTAGATGCTCCCCTCTGGGGGAGCTGTCGCGTAGCGACCGAGCGGGTCTTCCGCCCCTAGAACTCGATAACCGTGCGGATGCTCTCGCCGGCGTGCATGAGGTCGAACGCCTCGTTGATCCGCTCCAGCGGCAGGACGTGGGTGATCATCGGGTCGATCTGGATCTTGCCGTCCATGTACCAGTCGACGATCTTCGGCGTGTCGGTGCGGCCGCGCGCGCCGCCGAAGGCCGTGCCGCGCCACACCCGGCCGGTGACCAGCTGGAACGGACGCGTGGCGATCTCCTTGCCGGCCTCGGCCACGCCGATGATGACGCTTTCGCCCCAGCCGCGATGGCAGGCCTCCAGCGCCTGGCGCATGACCGTGGTGTTGCCGGTGGCGTCGAAGGTGTAGTCGGCCCCGCCGTCGGTCAGGGCCACCAGGTGGGCGACGATGTCGCCGTCGATGGTCTTGGGATTGACGAAGTGGGTCATGCCGAACTTGCGGCCCCATTCCTCGCGTGCCGGGTTGATGTCGACGCCGACGATCATGTTGGCGCCGACCAGCTTGGCGCCCTGGATGACGTTCAGGCCGATGCCGCCCAGGCCGAAGACGATGACATTGGCGCCCGGCTCGACCTTGGCGGTGTTGGTCACCGCGCCGACGCCCGTGGTCACGCCGCAGCCACAGTAGCAGGCGGTCTTGAACGGCGCGTCCTTGCGGATGCGGGCCACGGCGATCTCGGGCAGGACCGTGTAGTTCGAGAAGGTCGAGCAGCCCATGTAGTGGTGGATGGTCTGGCCCTTGTAGGAGAAGCGGCTGGTGCCGTCGGGCATCAGGCCCTTGCCCTGGGTGGCGCGGATGGCCGTGCAGAGGTTGGTCTTGCCGGACAGGCAGCTTTTGCACTGGCGGCATTCGGGCGTGTAGAGCGGGATCACGTGGTCGCCGACCGCCAGGCTGGTGACGCCGGGGCCGACCTCGACCACAACGCCCGCGCCCTCGTGGCCCAGGATCGAGGGGAACAGGCCCTCGCTGTCCAGGCCGTCCAGCGTGTAGGCGTCGGTGTGGCACACGCCCGTGGCCTTGATCTCGATCAGCACCTCGCCGGCCTTGGGGCCTTCCAGGTCGACCTCGACGATCTCCAGCGGCTGCTTGGCGGCGAAAGCGACGGCGGCGCGGGTCTTCATGGCGAGGTCTCCGGAATCTGAAGTCGGCGGCACATTGCCAAGGCTTCGCGCCGAAGGTCGAGCCCGCACGCCCCGACCTCGGGAAATTTTTCGGCGAGCGATGTTAAAAATATTTGACTCAAAGATGATCAAGGCGCACTCAATGTACAAAATTCTTTACATCGAGGAGCGACCGATGCCGTATCGCGAGAAAAGCGCCTGGATCTCGTTCTGGACCACCCTGGTCGTCTACGGGGTCTATTTCACCCTCTTCGCCCATTCCGCCCTGGCCGGGCGGCCGTTCGGACTGCATGGAGCCTTCACCCTGTGCATCGCGATCCTGGTGACGCTGCAGATCGTGCTGCACGTGGCCGCCGCGATCCAGGCGCCCGACGACGCCCGGACGGCCGAGGACGAACGCGAACGCCTAATCAGCCTGCGCGCCACGTCGGGGGCCTTCTACGTCTTCCAGGTGGCGGCCATGCTGGCGGCGGTGACCGTCTATTTCTTCGACAAGGTGACCATGGCCAACGCCGTCCTGGCGGCCCTGGCGGTGTCGGAGCTGGCCCGGCACGGCGGCATCATCCTCGGCTACCGGCGGGCCTGCTGATGCCGGCCCCGCCCCCGATCCGCAACGACATCCGCCGCCTGCGCTTCGAGAACGGCGAGATGACCCAGGCCGACCTCGCCGCCCGGATCGGCATGACCCGCCAGACGGTCGCCGCCATCGAACAGGGCAAGTACTCGCCGTCGCTGGAGGCCGCCTTCCGCATCGCCCAGGTGTTCGGCGTGGGGCTGGAGCGGGTGTTCCAGTGGGAAGGTTGAGTTGGGAGCCATCCGCTCCCTCTCCCAAAGCTCGTCATCCCGGGCCTTGCGCCCGGGATGACGGACGTAAGGTGGATTGAACGTCGATAGACCCTAGGCCTTCTCCACCGGCTTGAACCGGAATCGGCCGTCCAGCAGCTCGGCCTTGGGCAGGTAGGTCCGCAGGTACAGGGCGAACGGCCCCGACTTCGGCGCCGGCAACCAGTTGGCCGACCGGTCGCCGCCGGGATCGGTCCGGCCGATCCACAGGGTGACCGAGCCGTCCGCCGCGCGCTTCAGGCCCGGGGTGCGGTCGCCGATCGCGTAGCGCCGGAGCGGGTTGTCGGTGAAGAAGAACTGGCCGTCCGGCGTGGCCTCGTACATCGACAGCGACCAGAAGCCGTCCAGGGGCAGCTCGGCCGGCAGGGTCAGGCGATAAAGGCCGTCGTCGCTGAACAGACCCGCCCCGTCGTCGCCCGCCGCCTTCAGGTACATGGCCTCGGCCACCGGCAGCGCCCCCAGCCCCATCAGGGCGACGATGGCGCGGTAGATGTAGTCCTGGCCGTAGTCGCCGAGATTGGCGCGAGGATAGGCCCAGCCGTTGGTGAACACCTGCCGCCCCTTGGCGAACTGGGCGATCATCCGGGCCTGGTCGGCGCCCTCGACCATGGCCGTGTCCTGGGCCGAGATCGGGCGATCCGCGCGGCGGGGCTCGAAGGGCGGCGTCAGCAGACCGCGCGTCCGGCGCAGGAAGGCCAGGTCGGTCGCGGGGAAGCCCTCCTGGCCCAGCAGCGCCCGGGCGCCGTCGAAATAGAGCACGGGCTCCGCGTCGCGGGTCGGATAGGCCGGCGGCGGCAGCGTCTTGGGCCCCGTCAGCACGAAACCGTCCTGGACCTTGTGCGCCGCCGGCAGGTCGGCCGCGTCGCTCACCAGGGTGCGGATCAGCAGCCAGGCGTGGGGCGTGGCCACGCGCACCGGGTTGGGCCCCTTCGACGACTGCCCAGGTCCGACCAGGGTGAAGGTTCCGCCCTCGCCGCCCACCGTGCGCAGGCCCAGCACGGCGTTGTTGTTGGTGAACATGTCCATCACCGCCGCCGACCAGTAGCGCGCGCCGGTCGGCGGGACGGTCAGGGTGACCGGACCCTGGGTCAGGTCCAGGAAGGCGTGCGAATAGAGCGTGTCGTTGTTGGGCGTGGTCACCGCCCGCGCGGCGTGGTCGGCCAGCACCCGCATGTGGCTGAGCTTGTTGATCGCCGCGCCGGGCGCCCGGAGCAGCCGCGCCCGGGTGGTGGCCATCTCGATCAGCGGCAGGGCGTAGAGCCAGGCCTCGGCGCCGGGCGAGATCTGGAAGCCCTGGCCGAAGGCCGGCCCGGCCATCGCGGCCAGGCCGGCCGCACCGGCGCTCAGCAGCAGCATCCGACGGTCCATGCCGCCCCTCCCAACATCTGTTTGACGGGAGAAGACGACGGAAGCCGGCGGGCCGCAAGCCCCGCTAGAAGGTGAACCGCGCCCCGCCGCCGATCACCAGCCCCTTGCCCTCGGACCGGCCGCGCAGCGACAGGTTCATCGGGAAGGCCGTGCCGTCGTACAGCACCTGGTCGCTGTGGATCGCGCTGTCCTTCAGCTTGATGTAGGCGGCGCTGAGGTCGAAGTGCATGCCGGGCCGGGGCGTGATGGTCGTGCCCACGCTGTAGAGCTTGCGGTCGCCGTCCGGCACGCGCGGATCGCGATAGAGGTCGTTGGTCGGGGTCGGGTCCTTCTGGGCGCCCGCCCGCACGGTCAGCCAGTCGGTGACGGCGAAGTCCGCGCCGACCGCCACGTTGGTGGTGTCGTTGTAGAACTCGTGCACCGTGATCGATTTCGGCAGCAGCGCGCCAGGCAGCAGCTGGCCGGCGCCCTTCAGGTCGACGCGGACGTTGTCGAAGTCGCTCCAGCCGAAGCGCTGGACCTGGGCGTGCAGGGCCAGGCGCTGCATCGGGCGCAGGGTGACGCCGGCCGTGGCGATCCACGGCAGGTCGAAGTTGGTGGTGGCTTCCTGCTTGCTGGTGACCAGGGCGAACGGACCCTGGAAGCCGTAGATGGTCACGTCGCCGTCCAGGTGGTGCTTGTAGCCCGAGCGGTAGCTGGCGCCGATCGTCGCCCACTTGGCAGGCCGCAGCTGGGCCCCGGCGTTCCAGCCGAAGCGGGTGTCGCTGCCCTTGACCTCGATCTTGCCGTCCGGGAACGGCGCGATCAGGTCGGGCGCCATCTGGCTGAAGGTGGCGTCGAAATAGTCGACGTTCCCGCCCACCCCGACATTGAGCCAGTCGGTGACCCGCATCGACACGGCGGTCTGCATGTTGATGTTCAGGAACCGCGACTTGATGGCGCCGTAACGCACCCAGCTGTCGCCGTCATAGGTGGTGATAGCGTTGAACGGGGCGTTGATCCCGATGCCCACGGCGATCCGGTCGGTGACCGGCATGGCGAAGGCGAAGTTGGGCACCACCGACTTGGGGATCGGGTCCTTGGCCACGGGATTGCCGCCCACGGCCTGGGGCGGAAGAAGCGCGATGTTGGGCAGGCTGTTCAGGGTGGGGATCAGCACCCCGTTGGTCAGGCCGGGGAGCACGCCGCTGAGCAGGCCGGTGACGCCGCTGGGCAGGCCCGGGATAGGCGTCCCCAGCACCGACGGGATGTTCAGGGTGGGCCGCTGCAGGGTCGAGCCCTCGTCGGTCACCGTGCCGTCGACCTTGACGCCCGACAGGCCCGTATAGACCTCCTTGCCCTCCAGCCGGCCGATCGCCGCCGGGTTCCAGAACATCGACTCCGCGCCGGTGTCGGTGACCTCGCCCGAATAGGCGCGGCCCATGCCCTTCACCGACTGCTCCTGGATGTAGAACGCCCCCGCCGCCGCGCTCGAGGCGCAGACCATCACGCTCCCGGCCACGCCCAAGGCGAGCCAGGTCCGAAGACCCTTGATCACTGCACGTCCTCCCTGTCGGCCATCCGACATTGGCCGTCTCGAGCCCGAAACGTGGCTTGGGAGAATTTGGTTCCGGCTAGGTTTCGGAGCCTTCTTCGCCTTCCGTAACGGAAGTTTCGCCCGCTTTCCGGGCCTTCTGCTCGGCCAGCTTGGCCAGCACCCGGCCCCGCCCTTTCGACAGGGCGGTGACCACGCCGCGGAAGGTGCGCACCTCCTGCTCGGTCAGCCGGGCCCGCGCCAGGGGGGCGCGCAGGTTGCGGACCATCGACGGTTTCTTCTCCGGCGGATGGTAGAAGCCCGCCTTCTCCAGCTCGTCCTCCAGCTGGCCGTACAGGCCCAGCAGGCTGGACTGGTCGGCCGGCTCCGCGACGTTGTACTCGAACCGCGACCACGGCCGGTCGTCGACCGTCATCTTCCATTCGTAGGCGTTGATCGACACGGCCTGGGCCAGGTTCAGCGACCGGAAACGCTCGTCGATCGGGATCGAGACGATGGCCTGGCACAGGGCGATGTCGTCGGTCTCCAGTCCCGCCCGCTCGCCGCCGAACAGCAGGCCCACGGCGTGGCCCTGGGCGACGTCGGCCGCCAGGTGGCCGGCGGCCTCGCGCGGGGTGTAGACCGGCAGGCGGGTCTCGCGCGGCCGGGCCGTGGTGGCGAACACCAGCTTCAGGTCGGCGATGGCGTCTTCCAGGCGATCGAACACCTTGGCCTCGTCCAGCGGCCAGTTGGCGCCCGAGGCGCTGGCCCAGGCGCGCTCCTGGGGCCAGCCGTCGCGCGGCTTGACCAGGCGCAGGTCCGACAGGCCGAAATTGGCCATCACCCGGGCGACGGCCCCGATGTTCTCGGCCAGTTGCGGCTGGTTCAGGATCACGCAGGGCGGGAGGTGCTTCGAAGTCATCGCCACCCTTTGCCGCCGGACCGCCGCGCGGCGCAAGCCCCACGATGGCGGTTCGCGCGTTTAGCCCCGGTCCAGCTCGTGCTGAAGCTCACCGGGATCGCCATGCTCCGCCCCCTCGCCGCCCTTCTCCTGACCTTCGCCCTCGTCGCCCCGCTGACCGGCTGCGGCGAGCCGCCGATGCTGGGCCAGGAGGACCCGCTTTTCGACCGCCAGAAGCTGACGGCCCAGTTCCAGCCCATCGCCGACCGCGTCGCCCCGGGGCAGCTGGGCGTGGGGCTGGAGGACCTCGGCACCGGCCAGATCATCTCGTTCAACGGCGAGCGGCGCTTCCCCCTGCAGAACGTCGCCAAGGCCCCGCTGGGCGCGGCGGTGATGGCCGAGGTCGAGGGCAAGCGCCTGCGGCTGGACGACGTCCTGCTGATCGAGGACGTCGATCTGTCGCCGCCGCCCAGCCTGCTGGCCGACGCGTGGTCGGGCCCCTCGACCCACACCGTCCAGGAGCTTCTGGAGCGCGCCATCCGCGACGGCGACAACACCGCCGCCGACATCCTGATGAAGCGGGTCGGCGGCCCCGGGGCGGTGACCGCCTGGCTGCAGGGCCGCAAGGTCATGAACCTGGACATCGACCGCTACGAGCGCCAGCTGCAGCCCGACAGCCTGGGCCTGGCCTCGTTCCGCGCCGGCTGGAAGGGCGAGGCCGCCTACCGCGCCGCCCTCGGCCAGGTTCCGGCCGCCGAGCGAAGCCGGGCGGTCCACGCCTATCTGGCCGATCCGCGCGACACCGCTACGCCCCTGGGCGCCCTGCGCTTCCTGGAGGCCCTGAACCAGGCCGAGCTGTTGAACGCCGACTCCCGCCGGCTGCTGGGCGGGATCACCCGCCAGGTGACCGCCGGGCCCGACCGCCTGAGGGCCGCCCTCCCCCGCAACGCCCAGCTGGTCCACGTCCCGGGCACGGCCCGCACCGACCAGGGCTTCACCCCGGTGGTCAACGACATCGGCGTCTACACCCTGAAGGACGGCCGCAAGTTCGCCGTCGTGGTGTTCATCTCGGGTTCGCCCCTGCCGCTGGCCGAGCAGGAGAAGGCGATCGCCGACGTGGGCCGCGTGGTGATCAAGGCCGCGAAGTAGAGGCGCGGATCGCCTCGGCCAGGATCGCGACCGCCTCGTCGATGCGCCCGGCCTCGATCTGGCCGTAGCCCAGCGCCAGGCCCGGCGCCGACGCGTCCCCGGCCGTGAAGGCGGCGAGGTCCTCCACCGCCACGCCCGACCGCGCCGCTCGCGCGATCGCCGCCGCGACGTCGACGCCGGCGGCAAGACGAGCGGCCAGGTGCAGGCCGGAAGCGGGCGCGACCGGGTCCAGCAGGCCGGCGCCATCGCGGGCCAGGGCCCGCAGCAGGACCGCGCGCCGCTCGGCGTAGACGCCCCGCATCCGCCGGACGTGGCGGGCCAGATGCCCCTCGCCGATGAAATCGGCCAGGGTGGCGTGCTCGATCGCCGGCCCGTGCCAGTCGCTGTGGGCCCGGGCCTCGGTCAGGGCCGCGCGGAAGCGGCCGGGGGCGACGACGAAGCCGATGCGCAGGGCCGGCAGCAGGCTCTGCGAGAAGGTGCCGACATAGACCACGCGTTCGTCGCGATCGAGCATCCGCAGGGTGTCCAGAGGCGGGCCGTCGAAGCGGAACTCGCCGCCGTAGTCGTCCTCGACGATCACCGCGTCATGGGCGGCGGCGAAGGCCAGCAGGGCCTGCCGGCGGTGCGGCGACAGGGTCACGCCGGTCGGGAACTGGGACGGCGTCACGCAGATCAGGGCCGTGTCGGGCGGCAGGGCCTCGACCACCAGTCCCTCGGCGTCGACCGGCACGGCGCGGACGTCGGCTCCGGCGGCGGCGAAGGCCGCGCGGGCGGCGGGATAGCCGGGATTCTCCACCACCACGACCCGGCGCTCGGGCGGGGTCAGGGCGCGGATCATAAGGTCGAAGGCCTGCTGGGCGCCGACCGTGACGACGACGTCCGCCGGGGCGCAGGCGATGGCGCGGGCGAACGACAGGTGGCCGGCGATGGCCTCGCGCAGGGCCGGATGGCCGCAGGGCTCGCGATAGACGGCCGGGTCGCGCGAATAGCGGCGCAGGGCCCGGCCGGTCAGCCGCCCCCAGATGTCGAACGGGAACCGCGTCGCGTCGGGTCGGCCGGGCCGCAGGTTGTGGGTGACGGCGGGGGCCGCGCGGATCGCCTCCCCGCCGGCCGGCCTGGACGCGGCGGGCGCCACGAACGTGCCCGCACCCGGCCGGGCGACCAGGCAGCCCTCGCCCAGCAGCATGTCGTAGACCGCCATCACCGTGTTGCGCGACAGGCCCAGTTGATCGGCCAGGGCGCGGCTGGCGGGAAGCTGGACGCCGGGCGCCAGTCGCCCGGCCAGGATCGCCTGGCGCAGTTGCTCGTGCAGCCGGCGGCGCACATCCCGCGACCCGGCGGCCGGCAATTGCAGTTCGAGTTCGAGAACGCCGTTCATCGTCGCTGTTGTGCGCGAGCGCCGCCGCCGGCTCAAGGCCGAGCAGCGCGCCAACGTGGCGCCCTAAGGTTCGCCGCCACTGGCTCTCGTCCGACGCCGCGTCCCTGCCATGCTCCTCGCGAACAGGGAGATGCCGACGATGACCGCTGGAATGAACGTCCTGGGCGCCGCGATCCTGGGCCTGGCGCTGGCGACCGCCGCCCCCGCCCTGGCCTCGCAGGACAACGTCAAGGCCAAGCCGCCGGCCGACCTTTCGGGCCTGCACGCCTTCGACCTGAGGGTGGGCAAGTGGCGCGTGAGCCATCGCCGCCTGAAGGAGCGCCTGGCCGGCAGCACCGAGTGGCAGGAGTTCACCGGCGAACAGGTCTGGTGGAAGACCCTGGACGGTAAGGGCAACGCCGACGACAACCTGCTGCGCCTGCCGGCCGGCGACTATTGGGGCTTCACGATGCGGGCCTACGATCCCGCGACGGGTCTCTGGGCGATCTGGTGGCTCGACAGCCGCAACCCGCACGGCCCCCTGGACCCGCCGGTGAAGGGCCGCTTCATCGACGGCGTCGGGACCTTCTATGCCGACGACACCCTGCGCGGGAAACCGATCAAGGTGCGGTTCACCTGGTCGGGCATCACCGCCACCTCGGCCCATTGGGAGCAGGCCTTCTCGCCTGACGGCGGCAAGACCTGGGAGACCAACTGGTATTCCGACTTCACCAAGGCGGACTGAGCATGGCCCGTCCCGATCCCGACCGGCGGACGCTGCTGGCCCTCGCGCTGGCGGCGTCGCCCGCCCTCGGCGCGGCCCGCCGGGGCTTCGCGCAAGATCTCGGGCCGCCGGGCGGCGGTTCGATCCGCGACTTCGACTTCTTCCTCGGCTCGTGGCGCGTGGCCCACCGGCGGCTGCGCAAGCGGCTGGCCGGGAGCGACGATTGGGAGACGTTCGAGGGCTCGACCGTCTGCCAGGCCCTGCTGGGCGGCGTCGTGAACCTGAACGAAAGCCTGGCCCGGCGCGCCAGCGGACCGACCAGCGGCCTGGGCCTGCGGGCCTATGATGCCAGGACCGACACCTGGGCGGACTGGTACCTCAGCGCCGCCGATCCACTGACGATCGACAAGCCCGGGATCGGGCGGTTCCGCGACGGCGTCGGCACGTTCCTGTCCGACGACGTCTTCGAGGGGCGGCCGATCGTGGTGCGCGGCCGGTTCTCGTCGCTGTCGCCCGACGAGGCCCAGTGGGACCAGGCCTTTTCGCCCGACGGCGGCAAGACCTGGGAGGTCAACTGGGTCATGCGCTATTCGCGGACGGCGTGAGGCCATGGAGATTCGCCGCGCCCTGCCCGCCGACCTGCCGGCCCTGGCCCCGATGTTCGACCGCTATCGCCAGTTCTACGGCCGGGCGTCCGATCCGGAGCGCGCCTCGGCCTTCCTGGCCGCGCGGATGGAGCGCAGGGAGTCGGTGGCGTTCATGGCCCTCGAGGCGGGACACGCCGTGGGCTTCGTCCAGCTCTATCCCGGCTTCTCGTCGGTGGGCGCGGTCCGGACCTTCGTGCTCAACGACCTCTATGTCGAGCCGGACGCTCGCCGAGGCGGCGTGGGACGCGGCCTGGTCGCCGCGGCGATCGCTCATGCCCGGGCGGCGGGCGCGGCCGGCCTGTCGCTGCAGACCGGCATCGGCAACCAGGCGGCCCAGCGGCTCTACGAGCGCCTGGGCTGGCGGCGGCAGATGGATTTCCTGGAATACGGGCTGAGCCTGGCCGAACCCTAGCCCGCGACGCTCAGGGCCGAGGCGCCGCGCGTCATCCGCGTCCGCGCCAGGGCCTCCAGCAGCTGGGCGGGGCGGACCGGCTTGGCCAGGTGGAGGTCGGCGCCGACGGCCTTGGCGGCCGTGACGTGCTCCTCCATGGCGTTGGCGGTCAGCATGATCAGCAGCACCGGCGGGACGCCGGCGGCGGCCTCGCGCTCGCGGATCAGCCGGGTGGCGGTCAGGCCGTCCATGACCGGCATCTGCATGTCCATCAGGATCGCGTCGAAGCCGCCCGGCGTGAAGGCGTCCAGCGCCGCCTGGCCGTCCTCGACCATGGTCAGGTCCACGTCGAACGGCTGGAGGATGATCTCGACCACCTTCTGGTTGGTGGGGTGGTCCTCGGCGACCAGCACCCGCAGGCCCTCCAGCGAGACCTCTTCCTCGTCGTCCGGCGCGGCGTCCTCGACGGCGCGGACGCGTTCCAGCGGCAGGTCGACCTGGAAGATCGCCCCGCGGCCCAGCACGGCGCGGGCGTCGATGCGACCGCCCATCATCTCGGCCAGGGCCGCGCAGATCGACAGGCCCAGGCCTGTACCGCCGAACTGGCGGGTGATCGACTGGTCGGCCTGGACGAAGCGCTTGAACAGCCGCTGGCGCACGGTGTCGTCGAAGCCGACGCCGGTGTCGCTGACGATGAAGCTCAGGCCGTCGGCCGTGCGCTCGACGTTCAGCGCCACCTCGCCCAGGGCCGTGAACTTGACGGCGTTGGCCAGCAGGTTGTTGAGGATCTGGCTGATCCGGCCGGCGTCGCCCAGATAGCTGCCCGCCACGCCCGGCTCGATCGACCAGCGGAACAGCAGCGACTTGGCCTCGGCCGAGGCGCGGTGCAGCTCGGCCACGCCGCCCACCAGGGTGGCCAGGTCGAACGGCGCCGGGGTCAGCTGGAACTGGCCCGCCTCGATCTTGGAGACGTCCAGGATGTCGCTGAGCACCTGCTCCAGCAGGCGGCCCGACGAGGTGACCAGGGCGGCCAGCTCGCGGCGGCGTTCGGGGTCGTTCTCCTCGGCCAGCCGGTCGCCGATGGCGATGACCCCGTTCAGCGGCGTGCGCAGCTCGTGGGACATGTTGGCCAGGAACACCGACTTGGCCTGGTTGGCGCGCTCCAGCTCGATGGTGCGCTCGGCGACCCGCTCCTCCAGCGAGCGCAGCAGCTCGATATTGCCGTCGCGCTGGCTGCGCAGGGTGCGGGCCAGGGCGCCGATCTCGTCGGTGCGCGTCTCGATCGGCTCGGCCTGCTCGACCTCGCCGGTGCGGTGGGCGTCGGCCAGGACCCGCAGCGGCCGCTCGACCGTCAGGCGCATCACCCGGTACAGCAGGGCCACCTGGGCGATCACCCCCAGCACGCCGAACAGCAGCACCCAGGACGCCGTCTTGACCGCCGACCACACCAGGTCGTCGGACGGGAAGCTCATCAGGAAATACCAATCGGGCTCCTTCAGGCGGCCATAGGCGATGACCCGGTCGCCGTAGCGCAGGGCCCCGGTGTCGGCCCTGATCCCCCGGATCTGCCGGACCACGTCGGCGACGTGCTCGTCGGCCTGGGCGCGCACCAGGGTCTGGGCGTCGACGACGCCGTCCTTGGCCAGGCCGGGGGCGGCGATCAGCTCGCCGTCCGAGGACACGATCATGTTGCGCCCGCCCGGCAGCGCGTCCTCGACGGCCCGCAGCAGGTAGGAGTCCAGCGACAGGCTGGTGCCCCAGGCCCCCAGCTGCTTGCCCCGATAGTCGAAGGGCGTCATGCACGCCGAGTTCAGGCCCCGGCCGCTGGGGTCCGACAGCACCTTGCGCAGCTTGGTGCACTTCATCACCCGCTGGGCGTTCTGCTGCGGCAGGGTCAGGAGGGTCATCTCCTCGCCGCTGACGTCGAAGGTGGGCGGAGCCTTCTGGCGGTAATAGGTCAGGCGGTCCGCGCGCCGCGGTCCGAACATCACCAGACGGGTGTCGGGCGTGAAGAAATAGAAGTTGTCGTAGCGGTTCAGCTCGGCCTCGCCGGTGTGCGAGACGGTCTGGACGGCGGCCACGAACAGCGCCTTCTGCTGCTGGGTCAGGCTGTCGGCGTCGCGCAGGAAGCCGCCGATCCCGTAGGTGTAGTCGCCGGCCACCATGCCGCCGTCGTACAGCGCGTCGGGCGTGCGCCGCGTGCCGTCGCCGAACTTCGGGAACAGGGCGTCGAACTCGCCGTCCACCTTGGCGGGATCGATCGTCGCCAGGCGGCGGGCCAGGGAGTCGGACGCCGCCTCGTGCACCTTCACCAGGTCGGAGAACAGGCGGTCCTCGGTCTTGACCCGCTCGGCGGCGTATTCGGCCAGATGGCGGACCTGGGCGTCGGCGGCGGAGCGCTGGACGAAGACGAAAGTCACGGCCGTGGCCATGCCCGTCACCGCGATGGACAGGATCGCGACGATCGCCAACAGCCGCCGCGCGAGCGGCGACGTGACGTCGGCTATGGCTCCCCGCTTCTTCACGCCTTGTTCGTACCCCAAGAACCTCAATAAGGATTTACACCTGGATCAAAGACTTAGCTCGCCGAAACGGCTTCGTCACAGGTTCGGTTCGACCTCGGCTTTCCCCCCGGCTCGCAACAGTCTATAGGCACGCCGTCCGCGCCGCTCCCAGGCCCTGTGCGCCAAAGAGTCACAGGCGCGCCACCGCGAGAGGAAAGACCCCGCAATGGCCAAGATTAAAGTCGCCAACCCCGTCGTCGACATGGACGGCGATGAAATGACCCGGATCATCTGGAAGCTCATCAAGGATAAGCTGATCTTCCCGTACCTGGACCTGGAGCTCGACTACTACGACCTGTCGGTCGAAAACCGCGACGCCACCAACGACCAGGTCACGATCGACGCGGCCGAGGCGACCAAGAAGCACGGCGTGGCCGTCAAGTGCGCCACCATCACGCCCGACGAAGCCCGCGTGACGGAATTCAATCTGAAGAAGATGTGGAAGTCGCCGAACGGCACCATCCGCAACATCCTGGGCGGCGTGATCTTCCGCGAGCCGATCATCTGCCAGAACGTGCCGCGCCTGGTGCCGGGCTGGACCCAGCCGATCATCGTCGGCCGCCACGCCTTCGGCGACCAGTACAAGGCCACCGACTTCCTGTTCCCGGGCAAGGGCACGCTGTCGATCAAGTTCGTCGGCGACGACGGCCAGACCATCGAGCACGAAGTGTTCAAGAGCCCGTCGGCCGGCGTGGCCATGGGCATGTACAACCTCGACGAGTCGATCCGCGACTTCGCCCACGCCTCGTTCGCCTACGGCCTGAACCGCGGCTATCCGGTCTACCTCTCCACGAAGAACACGATCCTCAAGGCCTATGACGGCCGCTTCAAGGACATCTTCCAGGAGATCTACGACGCCGAATACGCCGACAAGTTCAAGGCCAAGGGCATCCACTACGAGCACCGCCTGATCGACGACATGGTCGCCTCGGCGCTGAAGTGGTCGGGCGGCTACGTCTGGGCCTGCAAGAACTACGACGGCGACGTGCAGTCGGACATCGTCGCCCAGGGCTTCGGCTCGCTGGGCCTGATGACCTCGGTGCTGATGACCCCGGACGGCAAGACGGTGGAAGCTGAAGCCGCCCACGGCACCGTCACCCGCCACTACCGCCAGCACCAGAAGGGCGAGTCGACCTCGACCAACTCGATCGCCTCGATCTTCGCCTGGACCCGTGGCCTGGCCCACCGCGCCAAGCTGGACGACAACGCCGAACTGGCCAAGTTCGCCGCCACTCTGGAAAAGGTCTGCATCGACACCGTCGAGAGCGGCTTCATGACCAAGGACCTGGCCCTGCTGGTCGGCGACAAGCAGTCGTGGCTGACCACCGAAGGCTTCCTCGACAAGATCGACGAGAACCTGAAGAAGGCGATGGCGGCCTAAGCCGCCAATCTGCTCTTCGTCACGAACGTGCGAACGCCCCCGGGGAAACCCGGGGGCGTTTTTCGTGCCCGCCGATCGATTTTCTCCAACCGTCCACCTTTTGAGAAACCAGCCCCCAGCCAACCTCGCAAGCGCACAATATCAAGTATATTTACGTGAAATTTCATGAATATTCCTGAATATATTTGAATAACAATCAGAACGCTCTCTTATTTATTTACAATATTCAAAAACCGGCGCTCGATGATCTTGCGATCACAAGGATCGCGCTACGCAAAGGAAATGGACATGAGCAAAAAGATCGTTCGGTGCCGTGACTGCGGCGCTCCGCACTACGACGCCCGCCGTCGTTGATCGTTCACTCGAGGGGGGAGCGATGCTCCCCCCTCACTCAAGGAGAAACACCGATGATGTGTCGTAGGCGACGCTGCTATGCGCCCTGGCGCGAATACCCCTATCTCTGCCCCTGCAGGCCGGGGCGCTTCACGATCTAGGGTGTTCGAGTTCGCGCCGTCCGCCTCGGGGCGGGCGGCGTTTTCGTCTGCGTCACCTGCCGCGGATCGCGTTCCGCAAGGCCGCCCGATCCGACAGGGGCGCGAAGCGCTCCACGACGGCGATCAAGGCGTTCGCCGGCGTCCCGCCATTGGACTCGACCTCGGCGAGGATCCGCCTGGCCTGCGGATGGGACCGTCCAAAGCTCGTGGTCGTGTCGCCGTCGCAGGGCACGCCGTCCTCGGCCATCCACCGAAGAATGCGAAACGAGTCGTCCATGTTGTCCGACACCAGGATCAACGTGTTGTAGGTGTACTTGTCGGGTCGCACGCCGGATCGACGCATGGCGTCGAGAATGTCGAGGGCTTGGTTCCAGGTTTCAACCTTCTTGATCAGGATATTGAACGTCACGTCGTTGGGCGGGATGTTGAATTGCTCGATGAGGACCTGACCCTGAATGATTTCGGCTCTGGTCCTGGCCTTGTCCAAGACAGCGTTCACATCGAAGTCGCGAATTGCGAACCCGCGCTCCTGCATCTCTTCGAGCAGCTGTACGGCGCTGTCGAAATCGACGCTGAAGGACACCAGGATATTGAAGCTGATCTGGTCGGGCGACACGGCGAAGGGGGGCGCCGCGACCAGCGCACGCGCCTCCTCCAGCGTCTGGCAGCGCTTGAGCAGGATATTGAAGCTGATGATGTCCGGCTGATGCCCGAACTCGGCGAAGCGCGAGATCACGCCTTCCGCGGAAGCACGATCTCCCATCCGGTCCATCAGTGCGTTCAGGGCCACGCGGTCCGGCGCCACCTGATGGTCGAGCATGTCCTGGAAATGCCCCTTGGCGAGCCCCTCTGAAGGCGCGGCGCCAATCAACAGCGTGAAGGTGTATTTGTCCGGCGCGACGCCCGCCTTGGCCAGATCATCGAAGATCTCCAGCGCCTCCTTGTAGGATTCGGCGTCCCTGATCCGTTCGTTGTACTGACGTATGGAGACGCCCGAACCGTTCGCCGTCCCGAGCTCTTCCCGATCTCTTGCGGTCAGCGCGTAGCCGCACCGGTCGGCGTGGAGCATGACGGCCCGCCGCTGCTCCGGCGAAAGGATGGCCCGCCGCCAGTCGCTGGCCAAGTGCAGGGTGGTCTGATGCAGGTTCGCGCCCCGGAAGTCCGCTTCCTCGACGCGCGCCTTTTCGAAGTTCGCCTGGAAGAACCGCGCATCGCGAAGATCGAAGCCCCGCAAGTCGCAGGTCGAGAAATCGCAGCCTCGCCAGTCGCCGCCCCGAAACGCGCTGACCGGTTCGAATCCCGCGATCTCCATGAGTTCGACGACGGTGTTCCCGCGCCGCGCCCCCGATCGCACCTCGCGGATCCTGGACGCCAGGTCTTCGATCTCTTCGCTCATTCCCCGAGATCCTTTTGCGAGAGGCGGATTTCGTAGTCCTCGATGGGAAGGGCGAACTGTTTGACCAAATGGTCGATCACTCTCTGGGTGGTGACGGAATCCTCCTCCGCCGCCTTCTCGCCATCGCGGGAGACCTTTATCGCCCCGGCGTTCGCCACCAGGGCCGCCCGGTCGCCGTCGTGGAGCTCGCCCCTAATGGTTCCGACCGCGAAATATTCGATGGAGCCCAACAGATGGCTGTGCGGTTTTGGATTGCGGATCTGCCAGGCGGCGGCATCGCTGTCCCCCAGTGCGACGAACTTGGCGACCTCCCCCTGCGCCTCGCCGATCAGGGCCTGGGTCGCGACCGGCAGGTTGGGCTTGGTCGCGGCCTCACGGAGCGCCAGATCCAGAATGCAGCGGCCCAGGCGCAGCGTATAGATCACATCATCGCAGGCGAAGGTGATCACCCCGAACGAGCAGGCGACGGTCAAGGTCCGCCCCTCCTCGGGATTGTAGTTCGCGCTGGGCAGGTGCGTGGACAGCGTCGCGAGACGCTTGACGTAGTTGATCGCCTTCGAACTGCGAGGAGCCGCCGACGAGGGGCCGGCGACGGACGGCGCTGACGGGAGTGACGGCAGCGGATCGGGTTCGGGCCTTCCGCGATCATAGAAGCGCGCGCATCGCTCCAAGGCTTCCGCCGCGCGTGGTGAGCCTGGATCGGCCGGGACCAGCCGCATGTCCGCGATCTTGGCCTCGAACTCTTGAAGGTCTCCCGTGCGCCAACAGCGCCAGCCCTTCGCCCATTGGGCCCAGGCGATGTCGAAGCCTTGATCGAAATCCTCTTCGGAGGGGCCAAAGCCGAACAGCAGGGCGATGACCTGCTCGAGCTGCGACGGCAATTTATCGCTCTTGTAGTAGCCGTTCAGAAGACCCCCGCTGCGGCCGATCAGCGTGATGAACTTGCTGGTGTTCGTCAGTGATGGCGAAAAACCTCTCTCGCTCGCGACACGGCGAAGCGTTTCGAATTTCACCTTGAAATCGCGTATGCCGATCATGTGACTTGTCGTCCCGACAAGCGAACGTCGAAGCGCCGCCCGGCACAACTGTAGCGACTCTATCGACGACGAAAAGACCCTAGGGTTTCAGCGACTTGGCCAGCCCGCGCCGAAAGGGCCGAGAGGTGGCGGCGCACGTCCGGCCGAAAGGTCGAGCACGCCTTGCCGCCGAAGACGCCGCCAGCGCCCGTCTCGCGCGAGAAACCTTGCGGTGCGCCGGGGATTAGGGTGTCTATGCGAACCTTAACCTTCTTCGCGCGGGGGCGGCGATGACTGTGCAAAAGCGGATCTGGGACCTGCTGGTCCTGGGCATCGTCATCTTCGCCGCCGCCTTCGCCACCGCTCCCTGGTTCGCCTTCCGCGCCCTCAAGGCCGCCGCCCAGTACGAGGACGTGCAGGCGATCAGCGAACTGGTCGACTTCCCGGCCGTCCGGGGCAGCCTGACCGCCGAGCTGAACGACAAGACCCCGGCCGCCGCGGCCCCGGCCGAACCGCCCTCGCTCTGGCGCGACCCGCTGGGCGCCTTCAAGCGCGCCATCGCGCCGATCGCCCCGCCCGAGCCCAAGGTCGACCGCTACCTGACCATCCAGGGGCTGTCGGCCCTGACCCGCGGCTACGCGCCCGGCGCGGCCCCGCCCGTCCCGCCCAGGCCGGCGACGGCCATGGACAAGGCCAAGGCCGCCGTGGCCGGGCCGCACGCCATGATCGCCTATTGGGACCCCAACCGCGTGCGGATCAGCGTCAAGCGGCCCGGCCAGCCGGCCAAGACCACGGTCTTCACCTTCCGCCGCGACAAGCTCTTCACCTGGCGGCTGGTGCATATCCGCCTTCCCGTGGACGAGCGCTGAGCCGGGCTCCCGTCGTGCGCCGCTGGACCGCCCGCCTTCGCCGGTGGTATCGAGCCTTGCCTTGTTTCGGCCCCGACTCTCTTTCGGGCATCAATCCCGCCGGGTGGCGCGCTTATCGCCGTCCCGCAGTTCCATGGTAGCGCCTTGATCCATCTCCTGCTCGACGTGCCGCAGCGGGTCTTGCCGTTCTTCCTGCTGGTCGCGGCGGGCGTCACCCTGGCCCGGCTGCGCCTGTTCGACGCCCGGATGTCGGCGGGCCTGTCGACCTATGTCTACTGGATCGGCTTCCCGGCCCTGCTGGTGCACTCGCTGTCGCGGGTCGGCGCGCCCGACCGGTCCCTGGCCCTGGGCCTGGCCGCCTACGGCGCCTGCGCCCTGCTGGTGGTGGTCCTGATGGCGGCGCTCGGCGGCGCCCTGAGGTGGACGCGCGAGGAACGGGCCGGCGGCTCGCTGTCGGCCAGCCTGGGCAACAGCGCCTTCCTGGGCCTGCCCATCGCCGCCGCCGTGCTGGGTCCCGAGGCCGCGCGGCTGTCGGCCGGCGCCGTCGCGGTGGACTTCGTCGTCGTGGCGGCCATCGGCGTGGGCCTGCTGGGCTGGGCCGGCGGCCGCTCGACCTGGCGCTCGCTGATGCAGGCCCTGCGCAATCCCATCGTCCTGGCGGCCATGACCGGTTCGGCCATGGCCCTGCTGGGCCTGTCCCTGCCCGGCGTGCTGGACCGGGCCGTGGCCGCCGCGGCCGCCTCGGGCAGCCCCGTGGCCCTGGTCGCCCTCGGCGTCGCCCTGGGCCTGACCGGGCTCCCCGCCGCCGGCGTCCCCTGCGAGCCGACCGAGGAAGAGCCCCCGCCGATCCCGCGCTGGACCCCGATCATCGTCGCCGCCGTCGGCAAGCTGCTGGTGCTGCCGCTGCTGGTCTGGTTCGCCGCCGACCTCGTGGACGCTCCCCTGCCCTTCCGCCTCGGCGCGACCCTGCTGGCCGCCACCCCGACCGCGGTCAACGTCTTCATCCAGACCAAGGCCTACAACGTGTTCGAGCGCGGCGGGGCGCGGATCGTGGCCCTGACCACCGCCGTCTCGTGCGTCAGCCTGTCGGCGATCGCGATCCTGCTGGAGCGATACGCGGGGGCGTGACGGCCTCGAGGGCGGCGATGTCGCTCCCGTCCTTCAGGCCCACGCCGGTCAGGCCCAGCCGCAAGGCCTCGCGGGCGTGCCAGGCCAGCTTGAACGCCGCCGCCTCGTAGCTCAGCCCCTCGGCGCGGATGTTCGAGACGCAGTTGCGCTCGGCGTCGCTGCGCCCGACCTTCGGGGCGAAGGTGATGTAGGCCCCCAGGCTGTCGGGCGACGACAGGCCCGGCCGCTCGCCGACCAGCAGGATCGCCAGCCGCGCGCCCAGCAGCTCGCCGACCGCGTCGCCCAGCGCCACGCGGGCCTGGCGGGCGACGATCACCGGAGCCAGCCGCCAGCCCGCCGCCCGCACCGCCGGCAGCAGGGCCTCGATCAGGGGCGCGGCGTGGGCGTGGACGGCGGTGCTGGACAGGCCGTCGGCGACCACGATCGCCAGGTCGCAGGCCCCGCGCGTCCGGGCCACCAGGGCGGCGCGGCCGGTCTCCGACAGGGTCCGCCCCAGGTCGGGCCGGCGCAGATAGGACGCCCGGTCCGGCGCGGCGCTGTCGACGATCACGGTCTCCAGCCCCAGGGCCTGGATCGCCTCCGCCGTCGCCTCGGCCTCGAACGGGGCGTGGACCGCGTCCCGGGCCTGGGCGTGGGCCAGGGCGAAACCCAGCACCTCGGAGGTCGGCAGGCTGGAGCCCGTCCGCCCCAGGGCGATACGGGCCGGCGTGTGGCGGCGCAGGGCGGTCCAGGGATCGGGCGTGACGCCTGGAAGTGAAGGGGGGGCGCTCATCCGACGCGCCCGGCGGTCAGCAGCGGATGGCCGGCGGCCCGGGGCGCCAGGCGTCCATCCGCCCCGACGATCCGCGCCCGCTCCAGCCAGGCCTCGAACTCCGGCGCCCGTTTCAGGCCCAAGAGCTCGCGGACATAGAGGGCGTCGTGGAACGAGGTGGACTGGTAGTTCAGCATCACGTCGTCGGCGCCCGGCACGCCCATCACGAAGGTGACGCCCGCCGTGGCCAGCAGGGTCAGCAGGCTGTCCATGTCGTCCTGGTCGGCCTCGGCGTGGTTGGTGTAGCAGACGTCCACCCCCAGCGGCGCGCCCAGAAGCTTGCCGCAGAAGTGGTCCTCCAGCCCGGCCCGGATGATCTGCTTGCCGTCGTAGAGGTATTCGGGGCCGATGAAGCCGACCACGCTGTTGACCAGCAGCGGCTCGAAGGCGCGGGCCACGCCGTAGGCCCTGGCCTCCAGCGTCTGCTGGTCCACGCCGTGATGCGCGCCGGCCGACAGGGCCGAGCCCTGGCCGGTCTCGAAGTACATGACGTTGTCGCCGACGGTTCCCCGGTTCAGCGACCGCCCCGCCTCCAGCCCCTCGCGCAGCAGCTCCAGGGTGACGCCGAAGCTGGCGTTGGCGGCCTGCGTCCCCGCGATCGACTGGAACACCAGGTCGACCGGCGCGCCGCGCTCGATCAGCTGGATGGCCGTGGTCACGTGGGTCAGGACGCAGGACTGGGTCGGGATCTCGAACCGCCGGATCAGGTCGTCCATCAGCCGGGTCAGGTCGCCCAGCACCGACAGGCTGTCGCTGGCCGGGTTGATGCCGATCACCGCGTCGCCGCAGCCGTACAGCAGGCCGTCCAGGATCGAGGCGGTGATCCCGGCCGGGTCGTCGGTCGGATGGTTGGGCTGCAGCCGCACGGCCATGGTCCCGGGCAGGCCGATGGTGTTGCGGAACCGCGTCGTCACCTGGCGCTTGGAGGCGGCCAGGATCAGGTCCTGGTTGCGCATCAGCTTGCTGACCGCCGCCGCCATTTCGGGCGTCAGGCCCGGCGCCAGGGCGGCCAGGGCGGCGGGGGTAACCAGCTCCGACAGCAGCCAGTCGCGGAACGCGCCCACGGTCAGCGAGGCCACCGGCGCGAAGGCCGCCGCGTCGTGGCCGTCGAGGATCAGACGGGTGACCTCGTCGGCCTCGTAGGGCACCAAAGCCTGGTCCAGGAAGGCCTTCAGCGGCAGGTCGGCCAAGGCCGTCTTGGCGGCGACGTTCTGCTGGGCGCTGGTCGCGGCGATCCCCGCCAGCGCGTCGCCCGAACGCGGCGGCGAGGCCTTGGCCATCAGGTCGGCCAGGCTCTCGAAGGTCCAGGTGGTTCCGCCCAGGGTCGCGCGATAGGCCATGGCGGCAGGGTGGCGCCGATAAGCGCGGCTGGGAAGCGGACGCCAAAGGACCGGGGTGGTTGCGGAGCCAAGCTGCCAGTTCAACGAGCACTGATGGAGACAGGTCCATGGAGCTGTCCCCGGCCGCATCTACGACCTCATGGCGCTTGAACCGACAACGCTGTCAGATACCTTGCCGCCGGCCTCGGAGACGGGGCGCGGGAGAACCCATGTTCAAGACCCTGGCCTTCACCCTGGCGCTGGCCGCCACGCCCGCCCTCGCCGCGCCGAGCAAGCCCCTGACCCTGGCCGACGTGCCCAAGGCCGCCGGCCCCGCCGTCACGCTGTTCAACGGCAAGGACCTGAAGGACTGGGACGCCTGGCTCGGCTACGCCGACCCGGCCCTGACCTACAAGCGTCCGCCCGTCGCCCCGATCGGCGTCGGCGCCCAGAGCGCCGACATCTTCAAGGTGGTGGTCGAGGACGGCCGCCCGGCGCTCTATGTCAACGGCAGGACCTGGGGCAGCCTGGTCCGTCGCGGCGACTTCCACGATTACCACCTGCGGCTCCAGTACAAGTGGGGCAAGGGCCGCTGGGCGCCGCGCGACACCCAGGCGCCCAACAACGGCCTGCTCTATCACAGCCACGGCGCGCCCGGCGCGGTCTGGGGCACCTGGAGCCAGGCGGTGGAGTTCGAGATCATGACCGGCTCGATCGGCATGGTCGTGCCCGTCGGCGAGGCGATCAGCGCCACGACCGACGCCGTCGACGATCCCGCCCTGATCCCGCCCAAGCTGCGGTTCACGCCCGGCGGCCGGGTCCAGACGGTCCAGGGCGGCACGGGCAACTGGAACGTCGAGGCCTACAGCGACGCCGAGAATCCCGCCGGCGAATGGAACACCCTGGACCTCTACGTGCTGGGCGACCGCGCCGTCCACGTTGTCAACGGCGTGCCCGTGCTCGAGGTCCGCGACCTGAAGGCCGACGGCCGCCCCCTGACCCACGGCGCGATCCAGCTGCAGTCGGAAGGCGCCGAGACCTTCTTCCGCGACATCGTGATCGAGCCGATCACCAGCCTGCCGAAGGTGAAATAAGGTCCTCCCCCTGAGGGGGAGGACCTTTGGCTCGACTACCCGAACACCGCCACGCTGAAGACCATGTTGGCGATCGCCGCGAAGCCCAGCAGCAGCAGGCCCAGCGAGACCATGAAGGTGACCGAGACCGGGAACCGGCTGTCCGCATGGACCAGCCCGTTCCGCTTCATGTCCTGCCGGGTCTTCTTCAGCTCCAGCATGAACTGCACGTGGTGGACCATGCCGACGATCAGCATGACGATGCCCAGCAGCACCAGGATGACGCCGAAATTGCGCGGGGCGTTGGGGTTGGCGATCGTGCCCGCGTCATGGAGCTTCTGGAACGTCTGGTAGATCGTGAAGCCGAAGCCGATCAGCGACAGCGAGGTTCGGATCACCGACATCAGGGTCCGGTCGTCGCTCATCCGCGTGCGCTGGAACGACATGCCGGTGCGCCGCATCGACATCTCGGTGCGGTGGGTGGAGAGGTCGGTCCGGAAGGTCGACAGGTCGGTGCGGTATTCCGACAGGTCGGTCCGGTGCTCCGACAGCTGGGTCCGGAAGGTCGAGAGCTTGGTGCGGTGAGTGGAGTACTGGGTCGAGGCGACTTCGGGCTTGTCGCTCACCTGCGGCAACGGCGGCACGGGCGGCAGCTCGATGCGCGCGGGGCGCTTGGGGACGTCCTTGGCCGGCTTGGTGGACATGATCATACGCATCCCGGCGGGTTGGCGGTCGGACGCGAGAGTCGCGGGGCCGAGGGCCAGGGTCCATCCGGGTTTCCCCTAGTTCGACGTGACGCGGTTCCCTGAGGCGCTTGATGAGGCGCTCGATACGCCCCGCGCCGCCAGATAACCGGCCACCGCCTTGGCCATGGCCCGTGAGGCCCGGGCGTCGGGATGGCGATTGTGGGGGATCAGCCAGGCGGGATCGATCCGCACGATCATGTAGGGCAGGTCCGCCCCGTCGAGGACGCGGCGGCGCAGGTCGGCCTCGACCGGCGTCTCCGGCCGTATCTGCGGGACCAGGATCAACGGAACCGCGCCCCGTTGCCGGGCCAGGGCGACGGTGTCGGCCAGGGCGGCCCGGCTGATGGCCACGCCCCGGTCGATGCTGCGCTCGGAGCGATAGGGGATCGCCCGCCGCGCCACCTCGGCCAGCTTCAGCGAAGGGGTCGGCGGGCGGACGGCCAGGGAGCGGCTGAGATGCGGTCGGTCGCGGTCCAGGGTCCGGCGCAGCAGCGACGGCATGAACAGGGCGACCACCGCCACGGGGCGCCGGAAGTCGGCCTGCTCGTCGCGCAGCCGCAGATAGGACTGGTCGGTGGCGTAGCCCTCGACCGCGAGGTTGGCGCTCTGCACGCCCGTCAGGGCTTCGACCTGGGCGGGCAGCGACTCCTCCCAGGTCAGGCCGTGGCCGACCATGACGGACTCGCCCGTGAACAGGATGGTCGGCCGGGCGTAGTCCACCTGGTCGCCCAGACGGCGGACGCGATGGCCTTCGGCGTCGAAGGCGTAGGCGATGTCGCGGCCGCCCAATCGTCCGACGCCTTCGCGCGAAGGGACGAACACCCAGCCCAGGCGGGGATCGCGTTGGCGCAGCGGCTCGCGCGGGGCCGGCACCTCCTGGGTCCCCAGCCAGGGCAGGCGCGACAGCAGGAACTCGCTGGCCGCCAGCGACAGCGCCACCGCCAGGGCCATGGGGGCGACGTCGTAGGCCAGGCGGGCCGAGGTCGTGCCGGTGAGCTTCCGGCCGGCCCACGGCCGCACGACGAAGACCAGCGCCAGACCCAGGGCCGCCGCCGCCCCGCGCAGGAGGTTCAGGATCAGGACCTGCCGTTCGCGGGGGGTGTAGAAGTCCGGCAGCACGTGCCGGTCCAGCCAGTGCGTGTCGGCCGCCGCGGCCCAGCCCAGCAGGGCCAGGCCGAGCACGACCACGACCAGCTCGGCGACCAGGCCGCGCGCCCTGGCCGGCGCCGCGACGGGGCCTTCGGCCCGCTCAGCCAAGTGTTGATCCTCCCTCGCGGATGATATTGGATGACCGACAGAAGGGACCCTGCCCCATGCAATCCCCGCTGTCATCGGTCCACCGATGGGTCTGGCGCGACGCCCGGCGGCGCGCCAACAATCTCCTGCGCTTCGCGGAGGTGGAGGCGGACGGGGGACGCGACCTGGTCCGGGCCGCCGAGCAGACGAAAGACCCCCTCCTCCGCCGCCTGTTCCTGGTCCACGCCCTGGACGAGCAGCGCCACGCCGGCCTGTTCCGCCAGCGCGGCCTGGCGCTCCTGTCCGGCCTTCCTCGTGGGGCGGACGGCCCCGCCAACACCGATTGGCTGGCCCCGGGCGAGCGCGGCCTGGACGACCTGCGGGTCGAGCAGGAAGCCGACGGCGCGCTGCTGGCCTTCCTGCACCTGTCCGAAAAGGCCGCCGCCCGCGACTTCACGCACTACATCGCCGTGCTCGACGGCGATCCGCCGACCCGCGAGGTCTTCGAGAAGGTGTGCCACGACGAGGCGTTCCACATGAATTACACCCACGCCCAGCTGCTGCGCGTCGCGCCGAAGGACCACGGACGCCTGCTGTGGATGGCCCGCCTGCGCCGCCTGTGGTCGCTGTACCTGCGGTTCGCCGGCGCCCTGGCCTCGGTGATCGGCACGGTGGTGCTGACCCTGCAGTACTTCGTGCTGCTGCCGCCCTTCGCCCTGATGGCCCGCCGCGCCCAGCGCCGCGAGCCCGAGGGCTGGAGCCCGATCGCCGCCGAGCGCAACGGCGCGGCCCTGAAGCGGCAATACTGATGAAGATTCTCGGCGTCTCGGCCCACTATCACGACGCCGCCGCGGCCCTGGTGGTGGACGGCCTGCCGGTCGGCGCCGTGCAGCAGGAGCGCCTGTCGCGCCGCAAGAACGACGCGGCCTTCCCGCTGGAGGCCATCGAGTGGTGCCTGGACAGCGCCGGCCTCGAGCCCGAGGACCTGGACGCCGTGGTCTTCTACGAGCGGCCGATGCTGAAGTTCGACCGCATCCTGGTCAGCGCCCTGCGCGCCTTCCCCCACGGCCGGGGCGCCTTCGCCCACGCCATGAAGAACAGCCTGGGCGAGAAGGCCTGGGTACGCGGCCTGATCACCGCCCAGCTGGGCGTGGGCCGCGACAAGGTGCTGTTCACCGAGCACCACCAGTCGCACGCCGCCGCGGCCTTCCTGACCGCCCCCACCCGCCATGCGGCGATCATGACCACCGACGGGGTCGGCGAATGGGCCACCCTGACCGTCGGGCGGGGCCAGCGGACGCCGGGCGGCCCGACCAGCCTCGTCCTCGACCGCGAGGTGCGGTTCCCCCACTCGCTGGGCATGCTGTACTCGACCTTCACCGCCTATCTCGGCTTCGCGGTCAACGAGGGCGAGTACAAGGTCATGGGCCTGGCCGCCTACGGCCGGCCGACCATGGCCGACCAGGTCCGCAAGGTCATCCGCCGCACCGGCGACGGGGCCTTCGCCCTGGACCTGGACTATTTCGCCTTCCACACGACGGTCGCCCGCTCGTATTCGAAGCGCTTCGTCGACCTCTTCGGCCCGCCCCGCCAGGCCTACGAGCCCATCGACCTGGCCACGCCCGAGGGCCGCCGCTTCGCCGACGTCGCCGCCAGCGTCCAGGCGGTGCTGGAGGAGATCCTGGTCGACATGACCCGCCGCCTCCACGCCGACACCGGCCTGCCCGACCTGTGCCTGGGCGGCGGGGTGGCGCTGAACGGCGTGGCCAACGCCCGCATCCTGGCCGAGAGCGGCTTTGAGCGGCTGTTCGTGCCGCCCGCCCCCGGCGACGCCGGCTCGGCCCTGGGCGCGGCGCTCTACGCCGACCGCATCCACTTCGGCAATCCCGACCGCGACATGCCCGACCACCCGTTCTGGGGTCCCGCCATCGACGACGGCGAGCTGGCCCGCCTGGCCGGCGAGGACGGCCTGCCGGTCGCCGACCTGGACGAGGCGGCCCTGATCGAGCAGACCGCCGACGACCTCTTCGCCGGCCGCGTGGTCGGCTGGATGGAGGGCGCGCTCGAATTCGGCCCCCGGGCCCTGGGCCACCGCAGCATCCTGACCGCGCCGCACGACGTGGCCATGCGTGACCGGCTGAACCGCGACATCAAGTACCGCGAGGAGTTCCGCCCCTTCGCCCCCGTCGTGCCGATCGAGGCGGCCGACCGCTATTTCGAGCTGCCGCCGGGCGGGGCGCGGCTGGCGCGGTTCATGTCCGGCGTCTTCCCCGTCCGCCCCGAATGGCGCGAGCGGCTGGCGGCGGTCACCCATGTGGACGGCACCGCCCGGGTCCAGACCGTCGAGCGCGACATGGCCCCTCGCCTGCACGCCCTGCTCGAAGCCTATGGCCGCCGTTCGGGCATGCCGGTGCTGCTGAACACCTCGTTCAACCTGGCCGGCGAGCCGATCGTCAACCGGGTGGTCGAGGGCTATTCGACGTTCCGGCGCTGCGGGATCGACGTCCTGGTCGCCGGCCGCGCCCGGATCGTCAAGCGCGCCCTGGCCCAGGCTTCCCCCCAAGAACCGAATGAACCACAGGAGGAACTCGCATGATCCGCCGTCGTGGACGCATCCATCGCCAGATGATCGTGCTGGGCAGCATGGCCGGCTCGACCGCCGACCTCGTCAAGGGCCTCTGGCGTGACCGGTCGGGCCGCCGCTGGCTGGCGCCCCTGGCCGTCTTCCTGTGCCTGACCGGCGCGATCCTGATCCTGGCCGTCACCGTCGAGGCCCTGGCGCCGTTCGTCTACGCGATCTTCTGAGCGTGGCGGACGCGACCGGCGCCGACCTACGGGCCCTGCTGGCCTGCCCGGCCTGCGGCGGCGTCCTGGCGGCCGACTGGACCTGCCGAGGCTGCGGCGCCCGCTACGGCGCGGCGGACGGCGTCGTCGACCTGCGCCTGCCGGGCGACGCCCGCACCGAGGCCGTCCGCGCCTTCTACGGCCACGCCCCCTTCCCCGGCTATCCGCCGCGCGACAGCCTGGACGGCCTGAGGGCCCGGGCCGAGCGCAGCCCGTTCGCCCGCCTGCTGGACCGCGCCATCCCCGGCGACGCCAGGATCGTCGAGGTCGGCTGCGGCACCGGCCAGATGAGCCTGTACCTGGCCCGCGCCGACCGTCTGGTGGTGGGCGCCGACCTGACCCGGGCCTCGCTGGACCTGGGCGCGGCGGCCGCCCGGCGGTTCGGCTCGCGCGACGTCCAGTTCGTCGAGACCGACCTCAACGCCCCGGGCCTGGCCGAGGGGGCGTTCGACGTGGTGGTGAGCCTGGGCGTGCTGCATCACACCCCCGACCCGAGGGCCGCCTTCGCCCGCCTGGTGCGGCTGGCCCGGCCGGACGGCGGCATGATCGTGCTGGGCCTCTACAACGCCGTCGCCAGGCTGCCCCTGCGGCTGAGGCGCGCCGTCGCCCGCCTGACCGGCTTCCGCTGGATTCCCTTCGACCCCGTGCTGCGGTCCCGGGAAGCCGAACCCGACCGCCATGCCGCCTGGCTGCGCGACCAGTACCAGCATCCGGAGGAGCACCGGCACACCCACGGCGAGCTGCTGAAGTGGTTCGCCGAGACCGGCGTCGACTACGTCCGCGCCTATCCCAGCACCCTGATCGGCGACGAGCCCGACGACCTCTTCGAACCGGCGGCCGACAACTGGACGTTCGAAGCCTGGCTCAGCCAGGTGGGCTGGATGAAGACGCTGGGGCCGGAGGGGGGGTTGTTCGTGATGATCGGGCGGCGGACGCCATGAGCGTGCCGCGTACAGCAGCCGGGGACATGCCCTTGGGCGTGTCCCCAGGTCTTGGCTTAGTGCGAGCTGATGGGGACACGCGCGAGCGCATGTCCCCGGCCGGGAAACCCGGCGGGTGATGGGAAGGGTGCGAAGCGCCCGGGCCTCGCCCGGATGATTTGCAGTTTTGAGTACCGTTTCGACGAAGTCTGAGCGCTTCGCGTGGAGCCGTTATCCGGAAGCCTTCGGATCGCGGATTTTTAACCCGCTCCGAGAGAGGCCCCCGACGGGCGAGGTGCTGGCCGCACCCCGGACCGCCTGGGCGATTTCAGCCCAGGCCTGGCGGCTTCTCCGTCTCCCCGAGCGCCGGAGCTTCGTCGCGGCTAAGGCGAACCTGCTCCAACTCCAACCCAAGGCGTCCTTGTGGGACACGACGGACAAAGCCTTCCCGCTCGTCCACCCCCGAAAACCGTTCGGTCGCCGGCCGGACGCCCTTCCCATGCCTTCAGGTGACATCAGGATACGGGCGCCTGGAAGGGTGAGGATAAGTTCGGTCGAAAAAGTTCAGGGCGTTGAAAACGCTGAAGTCTGTTCGCTATCCGCCGAGCGTAGACGCCGTTCCCTCCCCCTCGTGGGTCGGGTGGGGCCTGCTGACTCAGCCGCGCCGACCTTGAATCTTCACACGCTGGAAAATTGGTAGGCCTGGAGGGACTCGAACCCCCAACCAGACCGTTATGAGCGGTCGGCTCTAACCATTGAGCTACAGGCCCCCAAGACCGTCGGGCGGCGCGACGCTCGGCCCCTTCGGGAGGACGGGTCGATTAGCATGGGCTGCACGCGGCTTAAAGGTCCGGTTCAGGTTGAGCCTGTCAGGAGTGGGGCGTCCGTCGTCGGCCGCGCTTGCCGGGGTCGGCGGACGGGATGCTAGGGTCGCGGCGCCGCAGCCGCATGGAGAACGACGACTATGACCGCCCTCACCGCCCGCACGGCCTCGATCGCCCTGGCCGGCGCCCTGCTGACCTCCGCCGCCGCGGCCCTGCCCGCCTCTGCTCAAGGTCTTGGCGCCGACAGCGCCGACGCGGCGTTCCGCGCCACGACGCTGAACCTGTCGGCCCAGGGCGAGACCAAGGTCACGCCCGACCTGGCGACCATCACCCTGGGCGTCCAGACCGACGGCGCGACCGCCGCCGGGGCCATGAGCGCCAACGCCGTCCAGATGAACAAGGTGATCGCCGCCCTGAAGAAGGCCGGGATCGCCGACCGCGACATCCAGACCTCCAATCTCAGCGTCAATCCGCAGTACGTCTATGTGGAGAACAATCCGCCGAAGCTCAGCGGCTATCAGGCCAGCAACCAGGTGACCATCCAGGTGCGCGACCTGACCAAGCTGGGCCAGACCGTCGACGCCACGGTCGGCGCCGGGGCCACCAATGTGGGCGGGATCAGCTTCGGCCTGCAGAACCCGCAGGCGGCCGAGGACGCGGCGCGGCTGGACGCGGTCAAGGCCCTGCAGGCCAAGGCCGACCTCTACGCCCGGGCCACCGGCTACAAGATCGTCCGCCTGGTCAGCCTGGGCGAAGGCGGCGGCTACACGCCCGCCCCGCCCCCGATGCCGATGTATGCCATGGCCCGCATGGACAAGGCCGAGGTCAGCCCGGTCTCGGCCGGCGAGCTGAAGGTGCAGGTCAGCGTCTCGGCGACGTACGAACTGGCGAAGTAAGGCCTAGGGGGCGAACACTTGCCCCCTACGGACCGCTCGCGGTCGTCTTCCCCCATAGGGGGAAGAGCCTCGCGCGATAGGCTCCGCCCCCTATGGGGGCGGACAGACCGCGAAGCGGTCAGGTGGGGGCAAGTGGGTGAGCCGCTCGAGCTACAGCCCCGCCTTGGCGAAGGCCTCTTCGACCCGCTCCTGCACCTCGCGGCCCGGCAGGGCGCGTTCGCCTTCCATGACGGCGACGTACGACAGGCCGTGGTCCGGCTTGCCCGCGCCGACCGGCACGGGGCCCATGGCCCAGCCGACGGTGTTGACGCCGGGGCCCGAGGGGCAGCTGGCGAAGCGGGCGGGCTTGCCGACCGCGCCTTCCAGCACGGTCTGGGCCGTGGTGGTGGTCCCGCCGCAGGTGGGCAGGTTGCGGGCGCAGGTGATGTAGCCGCCGCCGGTCCAGACCACCTTGCCGGCCTTGTTCGCCAACAGCACGCAGGTGTTGGGACCGCCGATGGCGCGGCCGATGGCTTCCGACAGCCGCTGCTCGTCGACGCCGCCGGGCAGCTTCGGGGAGCAGGCGGCGAGCAGGAGCCCCGCCGCGATGAGGACCCCAAAGGCCTTGGCGGGCGTCTTCATGCTCAGGCGACCTTCTTGATGCGGTTGCCGTCTTCCAGCAGCACCACGGTGGGGGCGTAATTTCGAGCTTCTTCCGCTGGCATCTGGCAGTAGGTGACGACGATCACCGTGTCGTTCTTCTGGACCAGGCGGGCGGCCGCGCCGTTGACGCCGATGACCTTGGAGCCGCGCGGCGCCTCGATGGCGTAGGTGGTGAAGCGGGCGCCGGTGGTGATGTTCAGCACGTCGACCTGCTCGTTGGGCAGGATGCCCGAGGCGTCCAGCAGGTCGCGATCGATGGCGATCGAGCCTTCGTAGTCGAGGTCGGCCTGAGTGACGGTGGCCCGGTGAAGCTTGGCCTTCATCATCGTCAGCAGCATGGCGGAATAACCCTATCCATTTGATATATTATGGGATTTTCCGGGCCGCCACACACATGACCCGTGATCAGTCCGGCCATATAGACAGGAAGCGGCCCGCATTCAATCGCTCCCCGGCGTCAGGCGGGCCGGCGCCCTTCGCCGAACAAAGGTTAACAGCGACGCTTGGGCGTCGTATGGTCGAGATAACGGCGTGATGCGAGGGGGCTCTCATGCGACTGGTGACAGGCTTGGTGCTGGGCGGGATCGTGGCCGCCGGCGCGTTGGGGGCGGCGCTGTCCCAGACGCGGATCGACCCGGCGACCGGGGCGCAGGTTCCGGGCGCGGCGGCTCCGACCGCGGCCCCGGCGGCGACACGGCCCGGCATCGCCGTCCTGAACCGCGCCCCGCCGCGCGGTGGCCAGGTCGACTGGAAGGCCGCGATCGGCGGCCTGCGCCAGAGCGGCGGCGGCAATCCCGCGCCCAACCTCAACCAGGCCGCCGTCGACATGACCCGCGTGCCGATCCTGCTGCCCACCGACGGCGACCTGACGGCCGGGGCGCGGATCTATTCGTTCGGCGACTACTACACGATCACCGCCGACGCCCCCGGTGCGGGCGTCTCGCTGACCGGCACGACCGCCGTGGTCCCCCTGCCCGCCGCGACGCCGCTGAAGGTCACGCCGATGGGTCCGGAAGGCGCCATCTCGCAGCGCACGGTGGACGGCCAGCTGATCAGCTTCGTCCGCTACGGCGTGCTCTACACGGTCGAGGTGCGGTGCGACGCGCCCACCGACCCCCGCTGCGCCGACGACAACTACGCCCGCGGCCTGGCCGCCAAGACCACCGCCGTGGTGATGGGCGCGGCCGCCCGCGCCGCCGCCGGCCTGGGGGGCTGAAGACCATGCGCAAGCTGCTCCTGCTGTCCCCGCTGGTCCTGGCCCTTTCCTTGGGGGCCCTGGCCTTGGGCGCCTGCGACGACACCAAGCCCGCCGCGCCGGGCTCGACCGGCGGCGAGGTCAAGACGCCCGCCTCGCCCGAGCCCGGCCCGCCCACGCCCGAGGACCAGCCGTCCGACGGCGGGGCCGAGCAGCCGTCCAGCGAGCCGATCCCGCCCGCGCCCGGTCCCCCGGCCCAGCCGCCGACACCGCCGGCCCCCTCGCCCGCGACCTTCAACCACGACGCCCCGGGCGTGATCCCGACCGGCCAGGGTCACGGCTATCTGGACCGCACGGTGTGGTCGCCCAACATGTGCTGGCCGCTGCAGGACGACGCCTTCGCCAATTCCCAGGTCTACGGCCATGGCGGCGGCATGGGTCCGGCCGGCACCAGCCAGTGCGACGCGGTCAACTACAGCCTGCCCTGGCATGACACCTTCTGCGAGGCCCGCGCGCGCGACAATCCACTGTGCGCCGGCGGCGGCACGGGCCACCAGGGCCAGGACATCCGCCCGGCCGCCTGCAAGAAGAACCAGTACTGGGCGGTGGCGGCCGAGAAGGGCGTGATCACCGACATCGGCAGCTACACGGTCACCCTGACCTCGTCGGCCGCCCCGCACCGGGTCTATCGCTACCTGCACATGCAGATGGCGGCCCTGGCTGTGCACGAGGGCGACACGGTGGTGGCCGGCCAGAAGCTGGGCAAGGTCAGCAACGACTTCGGCGGCACGCCCACCACCATCCACCTGCACTTCGAGCTGCGGGCCGGGGTGGCGGGCACGACCACCGACGGCAAGGCCGTGGTGCTGCACACCTTCCTGCCGCCGTACATGAGCCTGGCCGAGGCCTATCAGCGCAAGCTGAACGGGGGGAGTTGCTCCTAGCCGGCAATTCCGGCGAACAGGATCAGGTTGCCGTCCGGGTCGCGCACGATGAAGGTGCGCGCGCCCCAGGGCTCGGTCCGCAAGGTCTGGTGGAACGGCGCGCCCGCCGCCTGGAAGGCGCGGAACAGCGGCTCGGGGTCGTCCAGCGTCAGGGTGGCCGCCAGGGCGTCGGGCTCGCGTTCGCGGAAGCCGGCGTCGAACACCGGCCCCTCGACCCCGCGCAGGTTCAGCCGGGCCCCGCCCCGGACGACCTGGGCGTAGAACGGCGGATCGCCGTGCGAGAAGGCCAGGTCGAACCCCAGGACCTCGACATAGAACCGGCAGGCCGCGTCCAGATCGGCGACGAACAATTGGGGCTCGGCGGCGGTGATCACGGTCATGGCCTCTCTCCTGTCCACGCCTTCAGGAACCCTATCATCTCGGCCAGCACCGGCGCCTTGCGCCTGAACGGCCGCGACAGGGCCAGCATCGGGCCGGCGTGGGCCAGTCCGGCGTAGCAGCGCTCCTCGACGGCCACCCCGGCCTCGCGCAGGGCGGCGGCCAGGCGGCGGGTGTTGCGCGGGCGGACCAGGGTGTCGTCCTCGCCGGTCGCCAGGAAGGCCGGCGGACTGTCGGGACGGACGTGGGAGCCGGGCTGGGTGGCCGCCAGGTCCCCGGCGCCGCCGAAGGTCCGCTGGGTGACGGGCTTGTCCAGCGGCAGGAAGGCGTAGGGCCCCGACAGGCCCGCGAAGGCCCGCACCGCCTTGGGCTCGACGCCCGCCGCCGTCAGGTAGCGGTCGTCCAGGGCCAGCATGGCGGCGTTGTAAGCCCCGGCCGAGTGACCGGCCAGCACGATGCGGTCGGGGTCGCCGCCCAGGGCGCGGGCGTGGTCGACGGCCCAGCGCACGGCCAGGGCGCCGTCCTCCAGGAAGCCCGGATAGGTCGCCTCCGGATGCAGGCGGTAGTCCGGGACCAGGGTCAGGAAGCCCTGGGCCGCCAGGGCCCGCCCAGCCCAGCCGTAGTCCCGCCGGTTCCCCGCGTCCCACGAGCCGCCGTAGAAGAACACCAGCACCGGCCACGGCCCGTCGCCCCGCGCCGGGGCGTAGGCGTCCAGCTTCAGGCGCGGAAGCGGGCCGAAGGCGGCGTCGGCGGCGACGCGCCGGGCCGGGTCCTTCGGGATCACCGCGCCGAACAGGGCGACCGGCGCGAGGTTCTTGCGGGCCCAGGCGGCCAGGGCGGCCTGACGTCCCATCGATCCGACCATCCGCGCCCTCCCGGGGTGGCCTACAGCTTGTACCCGCCGGCCAGGATCTTGGCGTGCACCGCCTTGGTCAGCTTGATGTAGCCCTTGCTGGGATCGCGGAAGTACAGCGGATCCTTGGTGTTGGCCGGGTCGAAGCCGTCCTTGACCAGGTCGATCTTGCGGTACTTGAAGGTGCCGGTCGTCTCGATCTCGGGCTGCAGGCGCACGAAGATCGGCCGGGCGTAGACGGGCAGCTCGCGGTCGACATATTCGGCCAGGGCCGCGATCTCGAACTCGGGGCCCACGACCAGGGCCGCCATGCCCGCCTTGCCGTCCAGGTCGCCCACCGGCACGCCGTAGACATTGACCTCCTTGACGCCGGCCACGGCCGACAGGCGCTCGGACACCTCGCTGGTGGCGACGTTCTCGCCCTTCCAGCGGAAGGTGTCGCCGATGCGGTCGACGAAATAGAGGTAGCCGTCGCTGTCGCTGCGCATCAGGTCGCCGGTGCGGAACCAGGCGTCGCCCCTGTCGAAGACGTCGTGCAGGATCTTCTTCTCGGTGGCGGCCTTGTCGGCGTAACCGGTGAAGTTGCTGCGGGCGTCGCTGGCGATGTGGCCGATGCACTCGCCGATCTCGCCCGGCGCGGCCTCGATGCAGCAGCCGTTGGGTCCGCGCACCGGGGTCTCGGTCTCGACGTCGAACTTGACGATGCGGATGTTGAACTTCTTGCGCAGATAGCCCGGGATGCGGCCGATGGCCCCGCGCCGGCCATCGAAGTTGAACAGCGAGACGTTGCCTTCGGTCGCGCCGTAGAACTCCAGCACGCCGCCGACCTTGAAGCGGTCCAGCATCACGTCCCAGACGTCCGGACGCAGGCCGTTGCCGAAGATCAGCCGGATCTTGTGGGCGTGCTCGTTGGGCGTCTCGGGATGGTTGGCCAGATAGCGGCACAGTTCGCCGATATAGACGAACATGGTGCAGTTGTTGGCGACCACGTCGTCCCAGAAGGCGGTGGCCGAGAACTTCTTGCGCAGCACCACCGCCCCGCCGTTCAGCAGGGCCGCGCCCATGGCGCAGAGGCCGCCGGTGGCGTGGTACAGCGGCAGGGTGATGTAGATGCGGTCGGTGGCGCGCGCGTCGGTCGAGCCGGCGAAGCCCCGCATGTAGAGCTGCGCCCGCATGTGGGTGATGCGCGCGGCCTTGGGCATGCCGGTCGTGCCGCTGGTGAAGATGTAGAGCGCGGTGTCCTTGGCGGTCAGGCCGTTGCGGGCGGTCAGGCGGTCGGGCCGCAGCTGGCTGCAGCTCTTCAGGGCGTTGGCCAGGTCGCGCTGGTCGCCGGTGGCCGGGCCCAGCACCCATTGCTGGACGTGGCGGCCCAGCGAGGCCTTCACCTGCTCGAAGCAGGGCGAGGTCTCGGGATCGACGATGCAGTGCAGGGCCTGGGAGATGTTCAGGCAGTGGGCCAGGGCCGGGCCGGTCAGCTGGTTGTTGATCAGGGCGGTGGCCACCCCGACCTTCGACAGTCCGTACCAGATCGCCAGGTATTCCAGGCGGTTGGGCATGAACAGCGCCACGGTCTGGCCGCGCGTGATCCCCTGCCCCTTGGCCCAGTGGGCGTAGCGGTTGGCGATGGCGTCCAGCTCGGCGTAGGTGACCGACTTGCCCTCGAAGACGATGGCCTGGCTGTCGCGCCACTTGTCGACCGCCGCCTCCAGATCGTCGCAGATCAGGTTCGGGCTTTCCGGCGCGATGGATTTCACGCGTTTGAGCGTGCGCGAGAGTCCCTTCAGGAACTTCAACTCGCGTTTCAACCTGGCCGGCAAACTCATCGACGCACTCCGTTCAAACAACCATTGGAGAGCGCTGAGCGGCGGGTCAAGACATGGCGGCGTCCAAGAACGCCGGTTGGCGCGTCTAGGCCGACGGCAGGCTGAAGTGCACCTGGCCGCGCATGAAATCCAGGGCCACCGAGTCGAAGGCGTTGAGCACGTCGATTCCGATCAGGATCGCCGGCCGGTCCGAGAGGCCCCAATAGTCGAACGTATGCACCGGGCCGAACACCACCGGCAGGTTGCGCAGATTGACCTTGCCCAGGCTGACGGTCTTCAGGGCGGCCAGCCGGCCGGCCATGGTCTGGCCGGTCAGGCTCTGCAGCTCGATGTCCGCCCACTCGCTGCTGACCGCCCGCCGGCGCACCGCCTGGCGCATCAGCGCCATGTTGCCGACCGTGGTCGTCGAGCCGGTGTCGAGGAAGGCCAGGGTCAGGGCGCCGGACACCGAGGCCTCGATCAGGTGCAGGCCGCTGCGCGTGGCCCGGATCGGCACCGACACCGTCGATTCGTCGGTGCGCGGCGCGACGGGACCCAGCCGCATCTCCTCGCGGGCGAAGTCCAGCACCAGCCCCTGGGCGCCCAGCCAGTCCAGCCCCAATATGCCCGGCGCCTGGATGAAGCGGCCCGGCAGCACCGAAAGGGTCAGCCCCTTGCGGACCCGGCGCCCCACGGCGATGGAAGCCGCGGTCACGGTCGATACGCGCTCGGTCCCCGCTATGCCGTGCAGATTGACGGGCTCGCCGGCCGGCAGGCCCAGCATGGCCGCCAGCTCTCCGGAGATCACCGAAGCGTTGGCCCCGGTGTCGATCAGGAAGGGATAGGGACCCAGGTCGTTGATCCGGACCTGCACCGTCAGGCGACGTACATAGCCCAGCGGCGTGGTCTTGTCCGCCTGCGGAGGATCGGGAAGCGAACGCGCCAGGACCGGCGACGCGGTCAGGGCGAGCAGGCCGGCCAAGGCGCGCCGGCGAATGATGGGACTGTCCACGGGACCAGCCTCCTTCCAGGAGAAGGAGGCTATACCCGTGGCGAGGTCTCCACCAGCGTTTCGAAAACCGCCGTTATCCCGCGGCGAGGCGGCGCTGGTCGTCGCGGGCGGACTTCAGCTTCTCGGCCACAAGGAACGCCAGCTCCAGGGCCTGCTCGCCGTTCAGCCGCGGGTCGCAGTGGGTGTGGTAGCGGTCGGCGAGATCGCCTTCCGACACCGCCCGCGCGCCGCCCAGGCATTCGGTGACGTTCTGGCCGGTCATCTCCAAGTGCACGCCGCCGGGGTGGACGCCCTCGGCGTTGGCGATCTCGACGAACGACTTCACCTCCGAGAGGATGCGGTCGAACGGCCGGGTCTTGTAGCCGGTCGAGGCCTTCAGCGTGTTGCCGTGCATCGGGTCGGTGGCCCAGACCACCGAACGGCCGGCGCTCTTGGTGGCCTTCATCAGGCGCGGCAGGCGGTCGGCGATCTTGTCCGAGCCGAAACGGCCGTACAGGGTCAGGCGGCCCGGCTCGTTGTTCGGGTTCAGCACGTCGATCAGGCGCAGCAGGTCGTCGCCTTCCATCGTGGGGCCGCACTTCAGGCCGATCGGGTTCTTCACGCCGCGCATGAACTCGATGTGGGCGCCGTCCAGCTGGCGGGTGCGCTCGCCGATCCACAGCAGGTGGGCGCTGGTGTCGTACCAGTCGCCCGAAGTGCTATCGACGCGGGTCATGGCTTCCTCGAAGCCCAGCAGCAGGGCCTCGTGGCTGGTGAAGAACTCCACCCGGCGCAGGTCCGGCTGGGTCTCGGGCGTGACGCCGACCGCCGACATGAAGGTCAGCGCCTCGGAGATCTTCTCCGACAGCTCGCGGTAGCGCGCGCCCTGCGGGCTGTCGCCCACGAAGCCCAGGGTCCAGCGGTGGATGTTGTAGAGGTCGGCGTAACCGCCGCTGGCGAAGGCCCGCAACAGGTTCAGGGTCGCGGCCGACTGGCCGTAGGCGCGCAGCAAGCGATCCGGATCGGGCACGCGATCCTGGGCCGTGAACTCCATGCCGTTGATGTTGTCGCCCCGGTAGGACGGCAGGGTGACGTCACCGATCGTCTCGATCGGCTCCGAGCGCGGCTTGGCGAACTGGCCGGCGATGCGGCCCACCTTCACCACCGGCTTGCCGCCGGCGAAGGTCAGCACCACCGCCATCTGCAGGATCAGGCGGAAGGTGTCGCGGATGTTGTCCGCGTGGAATTCCTTGAAGCTCTCGGCGCAGTCGCCGCCCTGCAGCAGGAAGGCGCGGCCCTCGGCCACGTCGCCCAGCAGGGTCTTCAGGCGGCGCGCCTCGCCGGCGAAGACCAGCGGCGGCATCTGGCGAAGGGTCTGCTCGACGCGCTCGACCGCACCCGCGTCGGGGTAGTCGGTCGGGACGTGTTTCGCGGGCATGCCTCTCCACGACGACGGGGTCCAGCGGCTGGTCATAACGGTCTCGAACTTCTCAAAAGGGAGCGGCTTTTACCTTAGGCGCCGCTGAAAGGCAAAATCGTTGCGATGCGGGATGGAAAATCACCCTTGCTGGGCAATTTCATCCAAATCCGTCCATTCGGACCGGGGCACCGCGCGGGCCAGGCGGCAGGCGATCAGCGTCAAGGCGCCCAGGGCCAGCCACCACTCCTGCCAGACCCCGAAGCTCAGGCCGCCGATCACCAGGTAGCTGACCAGGGCGCCGGCGGCCATCGCGGCCTCGGCCCGCGACCGCTCGCTGAGCCGCACGACGCCGTAGGCCAGCCAGCAGAAGAACACGCCCGCCAGCGCCGCCCCGATCGCCCCCAGTTCCAGCCACAGCTGGAGCTGGGCGTTGTGGGTGTGCAACGGGATGCCCGGCCCGAAGGTCCGGCTCGCGTCCAGCCCCCAGCCCCGGAAGGGGTGGCTCTGGATGTGGTCGGCCGCGAAGGTCCAGATGTTCAGGCGCATGTCCCACGAGGCCGGCACCATCCTGTGCAGCCAGGCGACGAAGCCCGTCTCGACCGCGATCAGCACCGCCAGGGGGGCCAGCACGAAGGGGGCCGCGACCAGTCCCACCAGCACCTTGGCCCCGTTCCGTCCGGCCAGGTAGACCATCGCCCAGATCGCCCCGCCCGCGGCCAGGGCCACGAGGCAGGCGTCCGAACTGCAGACCTTGGAGGTGACGACGGTCGCCAGCACCAGCAGCCCGATCAGGCCGCGACGCGACAGGCGCGACAGGATCAGCGCCGCCGGCCAGAACAGCAGCGCCAGGATGTAGGTCGACAGCGAGACCTTGACCATCGCCAGGTCCGGCCGGATCGCCTCGCCGGTCGCCAGGTGCAGTTTCTGGTAGATCGTCGCGCCGCTCAGCGAATCCAGCGCCGCCACGACGGACAGCGCCACCACGCCGTAGGCCAGCACCGTCGCCGCCCGCCGCGCGCCGGCGTCCGAGAGGCCGCGCAGTCCCACCACGGCCGCGCCGTAGGTCGCGACCTGCAGGAACAGCTTCATGGCCGTCAGGGTCTCGAGGTCGTCGTAGCCCTTGAGTTTCGACACGTCGATCGCCGCCGGGCTCCAGCTCAGGCTGATCGCCGCCCACACGGCCATGGCCACCAGGATCAGCAGCGGCGGCGCGGCGGCCCGGGTCAGGCGAAGGCCCGGCAGGACCAGCAGGCCGGTCAGGGCCAGCAGCGGCGCGAACCCCAGCGGCGCGATATAGGCCAGCAGCGGCGTCATCACCGCCACGAACACCGCCACGCCGCTCAGCCAGGGCGTGCGCCGGTCCGAGCCGTCCGACGGAGCGTCCCCAAGGCGGTTCGACGCGAGCGAGGGGATCGCGATCATACGGTCCCCATCTCGGACGGCATGTACTTCTCGCGCATCGTCACCAGTTCCTCGGCCAGGGTCGGGTGCACCGCGCAGGTGGAATCCCACTGCTGCTTGGTCACGCCCATCTTCACGGCGATGGCGGCCATCTGGATGATCTCGGGCGAGTCCGGGCCGACCACGTGCACCCCGACGACGCGCTGGTCGTCCTGCCTGACCACCAGCTTCATCAGGCAGCGGTCCTGGCCGCCGTAGAAGGTGACCTTCATCGGACGGAACACGGCGCGGTAGATGTCGACCTTGCCGAAGGCCTGGCGGGCCTCGGCCTCGCTCATCCCCACGGCGCCGACCGGCGGCTGCGAGAACACCGCCGAGGCCACCATCTCGTGGTCGAAGCTGGTGGGGTTGTCGTAGAATTCGGTCTGGGCGAAGGCCGCGCCCTCGCGGATGGCCACCGGCGTCAGGTTGATGCGGTCGGTGACGTCGCCCACCGCCCAGATGTTGTCGGCGGTCGTGCGGGACTGTTCGTCGACGACGATCGCGCCCCGTTCGTTGAGCTGGACCCCGACGTTCTCCAGGCCCAGGCCCGCCACATAGGGATCGCGGCCGGTCGCGAACATCACCAGGTCGGTCTCGAAGGTCAGCTCGTTGTTGAAGGTGCTGACCAGACCGGCGTCGGTCTTCTCCAGCTTCTCGTGCGAGCAGCCCAGCACCACCTTGATCCCGCGCTTCTCGAGTTCCTCGGCCAGGTGCGAGCGCACGTCGTCGTCGAAGCCGCGCAGGATGTTGGCGCCGCGGTAGCAGAGCGTGGTCTCCACGCCCAGGCCGCTGAAGATGCTGGCGAACTCGACGGCGATATAGCCGCCGCCCACCACCATCACCCGCTTGGGCAGTTCCGGCAGGTGGAAGGCCTCGTCCGAGGTGATGCCCAGCTCCGCGCCCGGGAAGTCCGGCTTCCACGGCCGGCCGCCGGTGGCGATCAGGATCTTGCGGGCGGTGTAGCGGCCGGCGTCCTTGCTGCCCTGCTTGGGCAGGACCTCGACCGTGTGCTTGTCGACGATCTGGGCGCGGCCGTGCAGCAGGTGGGCCCCGGCCTTCTGCAGGTTGGTGACGTAGATGCCCGACAGGCGGGCGATCTCGACGTCCTTGTCGTGCAGGAAGCCCTTCCAGTCGAAGCTGGCCTCGCCGATCGTCCAGCCGTAGCCCTTAGCCGTCTTCAGCTGGGCCTTCACCTCGCTGGCGTAGACCATGAACTTCTTGGGCACGCAGCCGCGGATCACGCAGGTGCCGCCCACGCGGTATTCCTCGGCCACGGCCACCTTGGCGCCGCTCATGGCGGCCAGGCGCGCGGCGCGCACGCCGCCGGAGCCGGCGCCGATGACGAAGAGGTCGAAGTCGTACTCAGCCATCGCGGCGCTCCGGAATCACTTGAGGCGGGCTCGGCTCGGCCATGAGCCCGAAAGAGGGCGGATATGGGTCTAGGGGACCAGCTTGACCACCCCCTGGTCGGTTCCCAGCAGCGCTTCGTCGGCCAGGTCCAGGAACAGGCCGTGGTCGACGACGCCGGTCACGGTCTTCAGGGCGGCGGCCAGGGCGGCCGGTTCGGCGATCACGCCGGACGGCAGGTCGTAGATCACGTTGCCGCCGTCGGTGACCACCACGCCCCGCTCGGCCATGCGCAGGCGCGGCGGCAGGAGGTCGAACTCGGCGGCGATGTCGGCCAGGCGATGGCCGGTGTGGACGTGTCCGAAGCGCACCACCTCGATCGGCAGCGGGAACTTGCCCAGGTGGTCGACCTTCTTGGCGGCGTCGGCGATGACCACGCAGCGCTTGGACGCCTCCCAGACCAGCTTCTCGCGCAGCAGGGCCGCGCCGCCGCCCTTGATCAGCGACAGGCCGGGCCCGACCTCGTCGGCGCCGTCCACGGTCAGGTCGATGGACTTCACGTCGTCCAGGGCCGTCAGCGGGATGCCCAGGTCGCGGGCCAGGTTGGCGGTGGCCTCGGAGGTCGGCACGCCCCGGATGTCCAGCTTGCGCGCGGCCAGGGCCTTGACGAACCAGGCGGCCGTCGAGCCGGTGCCCAGGCCCACCACCATGCCAGGTTCGACCAGCTGGGCCGCGGCCTCGCCCGAAATCCGCTTCTGATCGTCGGCGCTCATTTGCTGTCCTTCTTCGCCTGCTTCTTGGCTTTTTGGGCGGCCTTCATGTCCCGGAACTTGGTCGCCCAGCCCGGCTTGTCGCTTTGCGGCGCGCGGCTCAGGGCCAGCGCCCCGTCCTCGACGTCCCTGGTGATGACCGAGCCCGAGCCGGTCATCGCCCCGTCGCCCACCCGCACCGGCGCCACCAGGGCGCTGTTTGAGCCGATGAAGGCGCCGGCCCCGACATGGGTCTCGAACTTGTCGAAGCCGTCGTAGTTACAGAAGATCGTGCCGGCCCCGATATTGGCTTTTGGGCCAATCGAGCCGTCGCCCAGATAGGACAGGTGGTTGGCCTTGGCGCCGGCCCCGACCTTGACCTTCTTGACCTCGACGAAGTTGCCGATGTGGGCGTCCGGACCGATCTCGGCCCCCGGACGCAGGCGGGCGTAGGGACCGATCAGGGCCCCCTCGCCGACGGCCGCGCCCTCCAGGTGGCTGAAGGCCTTGATCACCGCGCCCGAGGCGACGCTGACGCCGGGGCCGAAAACCACGAACTGCTCCACCGTGACGCCGGCCGCCAGCTTGGTGTCCCACGACAGATGGACCGTCTCCGGCGCGGGCATGGTCACGCCCTCGACCAGGAAGGCGTTGCGGCGGGCGGCCTGCCAGACGGCCTCGGCGGCGGCCAGCTCGGCCTGGGAATTGACCCCCTGCACCGAGGCCTCCGGCGCGAAGGCGGCGCGGGTCGACAGCGCGCGGTCGTGGGCCAGGCCGACCACGTCGGTCAGGTAGTATTCCTTGTTGGCGTTGTCGTTGCCGACATTGGCCAGCAGGTCGAACAGCACGGCCCGGTCGGCGGCCAGGACGCCGGAATTGCAGTGCTTGACCTGCTTGACGGTGTCGTCGGCGTCCTTGGCCTCGACGATGCGCAGCAGCACGTGGCCGGGGGCCAGGATCAGCCGGCCGTAGGCGCCGGGATGGGCGGCCTCGAAGCCCAGCACCGCCACGTCCGCGCCCTTCGCGCGCAGATCGAACAGGGGCTGGATGACGGGGGCGCTCAGCAGGGGGCAGTCGGCGAAGGTCACCACCACGTCGCCGTCGAAGTCGGCCAGGGCCTCGCGGGCGGCCAGCACGGCGTGGCCGGTGCCTTGCGGCGGGTCCTGCAGGACCGTGGCGGCCTCGCCCAGGCGCTTCCTGGCGTGCTCGCCGACCTGCGGGCTGTGGGCCCCGACCACCACGACGATGCGCTCGCAGTTCAGGGCCTGGGCGGTGTCGATGGCGTGGTCCAGCAGGGTCCGCCCGCCGATCCGGTGCAGGACCTTGGGCGTGGGCGACTTCATCCGCGTGCCCTGGCCGGCGGCCAGGATGACGGCGGCGCGGGGACGCGCCGGTGAAGAAGCGGGGTTGGTCATGGGCGAAGCGACTCCCGAAGCACGGACCAAAGTTGCATTAGCCGCGCGTTTAGCCGAAAGGCCAGAGCCATGCATGCCCAGAACGACATTCTGACGACCGACCTCCTGAACGGCGCGACCATCGCCTTCGACCTCGACGGCACCCTGGTCGACACCGCGCCGGACCTGGTGGCCTCGCTGAACATCATCCTCGGCGAGGAGGGCCTGCCGCCCCTGCCGTTCGACGACGTGCGCAAGATGGTCGGCCGCGGGGCCAAGGCCCTGCTGGAGCGCGGCTTCGCCGCCGCCGGCGCGCCGCTCGACGCCGACCAAGCCCCCAAGCTGGTCGAGCGCTTCATCGCCCTCTATCTGGGTCGCATCGCCCACGAGAGCACGCCCTTCCCCGGCGTGGTCGACACCCTGGTCGCCCTGCGCGCGGCCGGCGCCAAGCTGGCGGTCTGCACCAACAAGCTGACCCACCTGTCGGTGGCCCTGCTCGACGCCCTGGACCTGACCCAGTATTTCGACGCCGTGGTCGGCGCCGACAGCGCCCCGGCCGCCAAGCCCGACCCGCGCCACGTGCTGGCGACGATCGCGGCGGTCGGCGGCGATCCGACCCGCGCCGTGATGGTCGGCGACAGCATCAACGACGCCCTGGCCGCCAAGGCCGCCAAGGTCCCCGCCCTGCTCGTGACGTTCGGCTACACCGAGGCGCCGGTCGAGACCCTGGGCGGAGATCTGTTGATAGACGCCTTCTCCGACGTCTCTTCGGCCTGCATCGCGCTTTTGGCCCCTTGCGCCCCCGAAAACGCCGGGCTATAGGCCCCCTCCTCTCGCGGCGGGGTCTTCACCGACCTCCCCACACGGCGGATGCGTAGCTCAGCGGGAGAGCACCTCGTTCACACCGAGGGGGTCACAGGTTCAATCCCTGTCGCATCCACCATTTCCCCCATCCCAGCCAGATCGACGTCCCCGGCGGGGTCGCGCCGTCGTCGCGCCCGCGCCCGTCAGGCGCCGGTCTCGTCCACGACGATGGCGACCGTCTTGCCGCGCGACAGCGGATCCCAGCCCGCCGCGATGGCCGAGGCGATGGCGTTGGCGATGAGCGTCGGGGCGATCCGCGACGGTTTCAGCAGCGGGGCGCCGTAGCGCGGCTGAGGGCCGGGCGGGAACTCGACCAGGGCTTCGCGCTTGCCCTCCTGGTGGCGCACGACGATGGCCATGCCGTGCCGCTCGGCGGCCTCGCTGGACCAGCCGGGCTGACGATGGAGACGCCAGACATAGGGCTCTCCGCCGACCACGATCTCGAATTCAGGGGTCTGTTTGGTTCGCGACATCGGAAGGTGTTAGCCCGCCCGGCCCGCTTCATCCAGCCCACGGCGACGCGCGATCCATTCAACCCTTGAGGATATACTGGTGACTGCTCGCCCTTTAGTCTTGTGAATCACCGATTTCGAGCGTTCTCTAGCGCCCAAGCTTGGGGGCCGAGACGTCACGACTCTCGAGCCCATGCCGGACCGCCGTCCCACAACAGGGGCCACAACAGAGGTAAGACATGACGATCTTTCCGACCCGCCGCGTCCTGACCGCTTCGGCCTTCGCCGCCGCCGCCCTCCTGACCGCGACGGCCTGCACCCCCAGCAAGCCCGCGCCGGCGCCCAGCCAAGACATCACCAAGGAAGAGGTGGCGGCCGCCGAGAAGGCCTGGGGCAAGGCCCTGGTGGACATCTCGCTCGCCTATGACACCGGCGGCATCGAAAAGGCCAAGCCGCTGGCCCGCACGGTGATCGACACGGCCTACGGCTACGATCTGGGCCCGGTGCTGTTCAAGCCGACCCTGACCCAGGAACCCCAGACCTTCCGCCTGACCAAGGAAGGCGCCCTGGCCTATTTCGTCGGCGACGATCCCAACTTCCCGAAGGACAGCGGCTTCGCGCTCAAGCACTGGCGCGACGTGAAGGTCGAAGACGTCGGCCTGCAAATCAACGGCAGCGTCGCCAACACCATGGGCAAGGTCACCTTCACCGACAACAAGGGCTGCTTCATCACGGTCGACAAGACCTGGGTCTTCAAGAAGGACGGGAAGAACGTGGTGCGGATCATCGTGCACCATTCGTCCCTGCAGTTCCCGGAGACGGGCGCGTTGACCTGCCCCAAGTCCGAGAAGGGCTAGGCCTCAGGCCGCGACGAACGCGTCCAGCGGCAGCGCCCGCAGATAGTCGGCGGCGTCGAAGACCTGGCCGGGCGCCACGGCCCCGGCCGCCTCGACGCCGCCCGCCAGCAGACGCTCGACCGCCTCGCAGACCAGGGGCGCGGTGAAGCCGTAGATGTCGCGGCCGACCGCCGTGGCCCGCCGCGTCTGGCCGGTGCGCGTCACGATCGCCTCGACCGCGAACCTCTGGGCCGACAGCCCGCGGTCATCGACGGCGGCCGGCGGCGGCGTCGATGAGTCCCGCACGTCCTTCAGGGCCGTCTCGCTGAGGAAGGTGTCCAGCCGGGCGACCTTCAGGTGCCGGGCGACGACCACCACCTCGGAGAACGGGACCGCGACCATCGCCTGCCGCCCGAGCGGCTCGGGGAAGGTCCAGTCCGCGCGCGGCGCGGGATTGGCCAGCGGCGCCAGCCGGCCGTCGGCGATCACCTGGCGTGGCGCGGTGTTGCGCGCGCCAGTGACCCGCGTGCCCTCGGTCGGCCACCAGCGGTCGATGCCGATGCCGATCCGGACCGTGTCGGCCTGCGACCAGTCGCCCAGGGCCGCCGTGACCAGCAGGTCGGCGAACCCGCCGTAGAAGGCCATGGCCGGCAGGGCGACCAGGCCGGCGGCGCGGAACGGCGCGTCGAACCGGTCGAACACCGCCTGGGCGCTGGGCTGCTCGGCCGAGACGTCCAGATAGTGCGCGCCCGCCCGCAGCGCCGCCGACGCCACCGGCTCGGCGGTGTCGAGGAACGGCCCCGCGCAGTTGATCACCGCGGCCACGCCCGCGAAGGCCCGGTCCAGGGCGGCGGGGTCGTCGACGCTCGCCGCGTGGATCTCGACCGTCCCGCCCGCGAAGGCCGCCTCCAGCGCCTCGGCGCGGCGGCCCACGGCCACGGGCGGCAGACCCCGCCGCAGCAGTTCGTCGACCACGAACCGCCCCGTGTGGCCGGCGGCGCCGAACACGGCCACGCGCCCCTTGGAACCCTCGACTCTCGACATCGTGAACCTCGCTACAGACCTGTCTGTTTGCAACAGCTACATACAGGTCTGTAGCGCGTCAACCCACCCCGTGCTATGGACCGGCGAAGAGGTGTTGTGATGACGCAGGAAACCGGACGCGCGGCGTCCATGGACAAGACGAACGCGGGCAAGCCCGACACGGTCGACGTGCGCGAGCGCATCCTCGATACGGCCTCCGGCCTGTTCTATCGGGAAGGCGTCCGGGCGGTCGGGGTCGACCTGGTGGTCGCCGCGGCCGGCGTGGCCAAGACCAGCCTCTATCGCCACTTCCGGACCAAGGACGACCTGATCGCCGCCTTCCTCAAGCGCGAGGACGAGGACTTCTGGCGCGTCTGGGGCGAGGTCGCGGACAAGCATCGCGCCGATCCGGCGGTCGAGCTGGACGCCCACATGGCGTGGATCGCCGAGCGGGTCGCCCGGCCCCACTATCGCGGCTGCCCGCAGCTGAACGTCGCCGCCGAATTCCCCCAGGCCGACCACCCGGCCCGACTGGTGGCCACAGCGCACAAGACCGAGCTGCGCGACCGCCTGCTGGGGATCGCCCAGCGGCTGGGCGTCGCCCGCGCCGAGACCCTGGCCGGGCAACTGGCGGTCCTGATCAACGGAGCCTTCGTCAGCGGACCGATCCTGTCGGCGGAAGAGGCCCTGGCCTTGCTGCAGGGGGCCGCCCGGGCCCTGGTCGCGGCGGCGCGCTGAAGGCGCGGCTTTTCTCCCTTTTCGTCCGCCCCTATTGTCGTACAAATAGGGCGACAACGACAGGGAGACGGGAATGCGCCGACGGGACCTGCTGACGCTCGGCGCGATGGCGATGGCCTCGCCCGCCCTGGCCCAATCGAATCCCGCCCGGGGCGAGGCCCAACCCGCGTCCCCGCCGTCGACCGCGGCCCCGGCCGGGCCCAGCGGCCGCGAGACGATCCTGCTGGACGCCGACTGGCGCTTCCATCGCGGCGACATCCCCTTCCCCAAGGTGCGCGGCGACAGCCCGACCTATGAGAGCACCAAGGCCGGGGCGGCGCGCGGCGCGGCGGCGATCAAGTACGACGACAGCGCCTGGCGCGGGCTGGATCTGCCGCACGACTTCGTCGTCGAGGGGCCCTTCGATCCCGACGAAAACCCGGCCCAGGGCTACCGCCCCAAGGGCGTGGCCTGGTACCGCCGGACCCTGACCCTGGACCCGGCCGACCGCGGCAAGCACCTGGAGCTGGTGTTCGAGGGCGTGGCGGTGAACGCCACGGTCTGGGTCAACGGCGACGTCGTGGCCCACAGCTACAGCGCCTACAGCGCCATCACCGTCGACCTGACCGCCATCGCCCACTACGGCGACACGCCCAACGTCATCGCCGTGCGGGTGGACGCCGATCCGATCGAGGGCTGGTGGTACGAGGGCGGCGGCCTCTATCGCCACGTCTGGCTGGTCAAGCGCCCGCCCGTCCACCTGGTCGCCGACGGGGTCTACGCCCACCCGCGTAAGCGCGACGACGGTCGCTGGGTCGTGCCCGTCGAGGCCACGATCGGCAGCATCGCCGACACGGCCAAGGCGGCGACGCTCGACGTCGCCCTGCTCGATCCGCAAGGCCGCGTGGTCGTCCACGGCCAGGCGTCGGGATCGGTCGCGCCGCTGGACACCGCCGTCCTGCGGGCGGAGCTGGCGGTGGCCGCGCCGCGCCTGTGGTCGGTCGACGATCCCGCGCTCTACAGCGTGCGCACCCGGGTGCTGGTCGACGGCCAGCCCGCCGACGAACTGGTCACGCCCGCCGGCTTCCGCACCCAGCGCTTCGATCCCGACAAGGGCTTCTTCCTCAACGACAGGCCGCTGAAGATCCAGGGCGTCTGCATCCACCAGGACCACGCCGGCCTGGGCGTAGCCCTACCCGACTCGATCATCGAGTTCCGGCTGCGGCGGCTGAAGGCGCTGGGCTGCAACGCCATCCGCAGCTCGCACAACGCCCCGACCAAGGCCCTGCTCGACGCCGCCGACCGGATGGGCTTCCTCGTGATGGACGAGAACCGGATCTTCAACGCCAGCCCCGACTACGCCCGGCTGCTGTCATGGCTGGTGCGGCGCGACCGCAACCATCCCAGCGTGATCCTGTGGTCGGTGTTCAACGAGGAGCCGCTGCAGGGGACCGAGGCCGGCTACCAGCTGGTCCGGCGCATGGCCAAGATCGTCAAGGACCTGGACGACACGCGCCCGGTCACGGCGGCGATCAGCGGCGGCATGTTCAACCCGGTCAACGTCACCCAGGCCGTCGACGTGGTCGGCTTCAACTATCAGATCAAGGACTACGACCGCTTCCACGCGGCCCACCCCACCCTGCCGCTGACCAGCTCGGAGGACACCTCGGCGATCATGACGCGCGGCGAGTGGGCCACCGACATGAAGCGCAACCTGCTGGCCGCCTATGACGGCGAGTTCCGCCCCTGGGGCGCCACCCACCGCGCGGCGTGGAAGGCCATCGCCGAGCGGCCGTTCCTGGCGGGCGCCTTCGTCTGGACGGGCTTCGACTATCGCGGCGAGCCCCAGCCCTTCACCTGGCCGACGGCCAGCTCGTCGTTTGGGATCATGGACCTGTGCGGCTTCGAGAAGACCGCCTTCTACATCCACCAGTCGCAATGGGTGCATGACCGCCCGGTGCTGCACCTGGTCCCGCACTGGAACTGGGCCGGGCGCGAGGGCCAGCCGATCAAGGTGATGGCCTTCACCAACTGCGACACGGTGGAGCTGCGCCTGAACGGCAAGCTGGTCTCCAGGCAGGCCAACGACCTCTACGAGGGCGTGACCTGGCAGGTCCCTTACGCGCCGGGCCGGCTGGAGGCGATCGGGGTGACCGGCGGCAAGGTCGTGGCCCGCGCCGTCGTCGAGACCACCGGCGCGCCCGTGGCCCTGCGCCTGACGCCGGACCGCGCGAGCCTGGCCGGCGACGGCCGGGACGCCGCGCCGATCCGGGTCGAGGCCGTCGACGCCAAGGGTCGGCCCGTGCCGACGGCGCAGCACGCGGTGCGGTTCGCGATCGAGGGCGGGCGGATCATCGGCCTGGGCAACGGCGACGCCAACAGCCACGAGCCGGAACAGGGCGACCGCCGCAGCCTCTACAACGGCCTGGCGCAGGTGATCGTCCAGACCCGGAAGGGCGGGTCCGGAAACGTCCTCGCCGTCACCGCCCAGGCGCAGGGCCTGAAGCCGGCGACGGCTCGGATCGCGGTGACCTGATCGGTTCGAGGCTCGATCAGTTCCCGGCCGGCACGCTGGCCTTGCTGACCAGGATCGTCACGGTCACCCGACGGGCTTCGCCGTCGTTCTTGGGCGGATCGGGGTCCTGGGCGACGGTGCTCTCGCCCAGGGCGGCCGGCGGGACGAAATAGACCGGCAGGACGCCCGCGCTCTCGATCAGGTACTCCTTCACGGCGACCGCGCGGCGGGCGCTGAGGCGCTTGTTGGCGGCGGCGTTGCCGGTCGGGTCGGCGCGGCCGACCACGGCCAGGCGGTAGCCCGCCTTGATCGTCTTGGCCTTGGCCGCGATGTCCTGCAGGTCCTGCTTGCCCTGGTCGGTGAGCGTCGCGCTGCCGACCGCGAAGAACACCTTGGTGCGGCCGGCGGCAACGAGGTTGCCGATGTTGTTCAGCCGTTCTTCCTGCTCGGCGATCGCCTGCTTGTTGGCCGCGACGCCCTCTTCGGTCTGGTTGATCCCGGCCGCGATCTGCCGGGCGGTCTTCAGATCGGACTTCTTGAAGGTGACCGATTGGGCGACCAGGCCGGTGTCGGTCGGTATGCCCCTGAACTCGATGGCCAGGCCGCGGATCAGGTCCTCGGGCGAACCGCTCTCACGCTGCAGCACGCCCGCGCCGGCGGTGGCCGTGATCTTGGTGTCCGGCGTCAGGGTGAGGGTCTGCTGTTCCGTGCCGATCTTCACCCCCAGGGTGTTGTCGGTATGCGACGTGATGATGCCCTTGTAGACCGTGGCCTCCTGGGCGAATGAGAGTCCAGGCAGGGCCATCAGCACCGCCCCGAACATAGCGACCACCGCTTTGCGGATATCCATGTTGCGCGTTCTCCATCACCCGCGCTCCGGCCTCCCGGTGCGGCGGCGTCGTAGCGGCGCAGGCTCGCTCAGGTGGTAGCGCGGCCCAAACTCGCGCGACATCCGTTCAACACCTGAGCTCGGCCTCAGACATCCCCCGAGTGCGCCGTGGGTCCGACCGTCGATTTGGCCGGGTCGCGCGCGCCGGTTGCGTGCGCCCGCCAAGCGCGCGATGCTGCCCCCTCGATGATACCGTCGCCTTGCGGAACCTCGTCGGAACAGTCGGGTTCCACCTCAGCACAGCGCCCCAGGTATGTCTGATTTAATGCTCTCTCGTCGTCTGACGGACCTCGCCCAGGCCGAGCGCTTCCAGCTGCTGCTCGGGGCGGTGAAGGACTACGCGATCTATCTGCTCGACGCCGAGGGCCACGTCGCCACCTGGAACACCGGAGCCCAGCTGTTCAAGGGCTACACCGCCGACGAGATCATAGGCCGGCACTTCTCGACCTTCTACACCGAGGAGGACCGCGCCGCGGGCCTGCCCGAACGCGCCCTGCGGATCGCCGCGGAGCAGGGTCGCTTCGAGGCCGAGGGCTGGCGGGTGCGCAAGGACGGCACGGGCTTCTGGGCGCACGTGGTGATCGACCCGGTCGTCGAGGACGGCGAGCTGATCGGCTACGCCAAGATCACCCGCGACGTCTCCGACCGGCGCGCCGCCGACCAGGCGCTGAGGGACAGCGAACGGCGCTTCCAGATCCTGGTCCAGGGCGTCCACGACTACGCCATCTACATGCTCGACCCGGAGGGCGTGGTCACCAACTGGAACGCCGGCGCGCAGGCGATCAAGGGCTATGCCGCCGACGAGATCGTCGGCCGCCACTTCTCGCTGTTCTACACCCCCGAGGACCGCGAGGCGGGCGCCCCGGCCCGGGCCCTGGCCACGGCTCTTAGCGAGGGCAAGTTCTCGGGCGAGGCCCAGCGCGTGCGCAAGGACGGCGAGCGGTTCTGGGCCAGCGTGGTGATCGACCCGATCCGCGACGAGTCCGGCCAGCTTCTAGGCTTCGCCAAGGTGACCCGCGACATCACCGAACGCCGCCGGGCCGAGGAAGAGCTGGAGCAGTCGCGCGAAGCCCTGGTCCAGGCCCAGAAGATGGAAGCCATCGGCCGGCTGACCGGCGGCGTCGCCCACGACTTCAACAACCTGCTGACGGTGATCCGCGCCTCGGCCGACTTCCTGCGCCGGCCCGGCCTGGCCGAGGACAAGCGCGCCCGCTATGTCGAGGCGATCGCCGAGACCGCCGAGCGCGCCGCCACCCTGACCGGCCAACTGCTGGCCTTCGCCCGCCGCCAGCCCCTGCAGCCCGAGGTCTTCGACGTCTGCGCGCGCCTGCAGGGTCTGCTCCGGATCATCGGCAGCACGATCGGCTCGTCGGTGACCATCGAGATCGACCTGCCCGAGACCGAGCACGTGGTCGAGGCCGACCCCAGCCAGTTCGACACCGCGGTCCTCAACATGGTCATCAACGCCCGGGACGCCATGCCGCGCGGCGGGACGATCAGGATCGCCGCGCGGACCGTCGACGGGGTCCCCGCGGTGCGCGGCCACGCCCCGGCCCTCGGCGCCTTCGTGGCGGTCGACATCGCCGACGACGGCACGGGCATGTCGCCCGAGACGCTGAAGAAGATCTTCGAGCCGTTCTTCACCACCAAGCCCGTCGACAAGGGGACGGGCCTGGGTCTCAGCCAGGTCTACGGCTTCGCCAAGCAGTCGCGGGGCGAGATCGACGTCGAGAGCCGGCTGGACGTGGGCACGACCTTCACCCTCTACCTGCCCAGCGCGGACGGCCGGGCCCTGAGCGGCCCCGCGTCCGATCCGGCCCTGGTCGATCTGGCGACGGTCGCCCGTCGCCGCATCCTGCTGGTCGAGGACAACGAGGGCGTCGGCCGGTTCGCCGCCGGCCTGCTGAAGGAGCTGGGCCAGGCGGTCACCTGGGTGGGCGACGGTCAGGCCGCGCTCAAGCAGCTGAACAACAGCCGAGACGCCTTCGACCTGGTGTTCTCCGACGTGGTCATGCCCGGCATGAGCGGGATCGAGCTGGCCCAGCACATCCAGCAGCGCTGGCCCGACCTGCAGGTGGTGCTGACCAGCGGCTACAGCCACGTCATCGCCGAGCAGGGCTCGCAGGGCTTCCCCCTGGTGCGCAAGCCGTATTCGATCGACGGCCTGCTGGCGATCCTGGGGTCGCGGTCGACCTAGGGCGGATAGCCGCCCACGTCCTTCTCGTCGTCGATCACCCGGCCGGTCCCCGCGCGCACCTCCGCGACGATGCGGCGGTCGACGGCGTCGCGGTCCCACGGCCGGGCGCCGGCATTGGCCAGGACCTTGGCCTCGACCTTGCGGGCGTCGATGGCCTGGAAGCCCTCCGGCCACACCGGCGGCTTGTCCAGCGACCGGATCTTCGCCAGCGGCTCGGCGGGGATCACGCGGTTGGCCGGCATCGGCCGGCCGTCGGCGTAGGCGGCCAGGTTGTCGTGGGCGTAGAGGTCCAGGTCGCCCTGCCCCTCCACGATCAGGAACGGCAGGCGAAGGTCGGTCGAGGCGCCGCCCTTGACCACGTTGCCCACCAGGGTCAGCCGTCCGTTCCGCCAGGCGTGGCCCTTCCACTCCTCGGCGTTCAGCGCGTAGTGCATGGCCCGCGTGCCGGGGTCGTAGATCAGGTTGTTGGCCGACACCGCCTCGACCCCACCCTTGAACAGCTGGTTGCGCTCGCGGTTGTGGGCGTAGAGGTTGCCGACGATCAGCACCTGGGTGGCGTTGTCGTGGATCAGGCTGCCCTTGGAATGCTCGCCCTTGGCGTGGCTGGCGTTCGACAGGCCCTCGGCGACGATGTTGTTGCTGAAGGTGATCCGGTGCGAGGTCCCCTCCTGCCAGCCCTTCGGGTCCTCGCCGCCGGTGAAGCGCGGGCCCGAGGCCGACAGGTTCTCGTCGGTGGCCCAGCTGATCGAGCAGTGGTCCACGATCACGTCATGGGCCTTCCAGCAGGTGATGCCGTCCACCTCCCAGCCGCTGCGCGCCGCCGCGCCGTCGCGGCCGGCCCGCACGCGGAGGTGGCGGACGATGACGTCGTGGGTCTCGATGGCCAGGTCGCCCTTGATCAGGGTCACGCCCGGCGACGGCGCGGTTTCGCCGGCGATGGTCAGGAAGGGCTCGACGATCCGGACGTTCCTGCGGCCCAGGTCGATCACTCCGGCCACCTCGAAGACCACGGTGCGCGGGCCCTTGGCGGCGACCGCCGCGCGGAACGAGCCAGGACCGTCGGCGGCCAGGGTGGTGACCCGGATCACGGTCCCGCCGTCGCCGCCGGGCGTGCCGGCCGCCCAGCCCAGGCGCTCGAACATCCGCGGCGGGAGCGCCGCCGCCAGGACGCCGGACGCCGGCAGCACGAGGGCGCCGCCCAGCAGCAGGGCGCGACGGGACAGGGCGTGGGTCATCTCGATCTCCCTCAAGCGCCGCGCGCCAGCCAGTCGACGGCGTTGGCCAGCCAGCGCCGCTGCAGCGGACCGGCCATGTCGGGCAGCCGGTGCACCAGCACCCGCATGCCGTCCTTGCGGGCGATGAAACTGGCCGCGCCGTTCTTGCGGTCGTGGTCGCGGCTGTAGGCGGCGATCACCTCGACGCCCGCGCCTTCGACCAGCAGGCCGTTCGAGGGTTGCCCCTCGACCTGGTGCAGCACGCTCATCCCCATGTCGACCGGCAGGCCGGCGAAGGTGGCGTGGGCCCGAACATAGTTCCAGTTGCCCATCCACGGCGCGCGCAGGCCGCCGACCGCGCCGGCGTGGTCGAACAGGCCCAGGCCCGAGAGCTGCCGGGCGACGCCCTCGGCCAGGCCGTCCTCCTGGACCATGGCCAGCAGCGGCGCGCCGGCCTTGACCGCCGCCAGCACCTCGGCCGGCAGATCGCCCAGGACGACGACGGGCTTGTCGCCCTTCTTGGGCTGGGCCTCCAGGCCGGTCTGTTCGCCCACCTGCCGGCGGACGATCTCGTCGCTCTTCAGGCCCGAGGCGATGATCCCGTCGTAGCGGACGCCCGGCTTGAAGTCCTCGACCACCAGGCCGGCGACGCCCGCCAGCTGGTCGCGCAGGCTCTTGGCGATCCCCGAGACGCCGATGCGGATCGGCTTGGCGGGTTTGGCCGCCGGGGCTGTCACCCAGATCTCGCGGTCGGAGACGACCTCCCCCAGGGCGATGCGGATGCGGTTCAGGCCCGGCCGGGTCAGGGCCGGCGTCTTGACGCTCTCGGCGACCAGATAGCTGAAGCGGTCGGCCGTCTGGGCTGGGACCGGCCAGCGGCCCAGGGCCTCGACCGCGCCGTCGGGCCCGACCAGGCTCAGCACCATCTCGCCCGACGCGGGCTTACCGGTGTCGTTCAGCAGGTAGAGGTCCAGCTCGGCGCGGTCGCCGACCGCATAGGCCAGGGCCCTCGGCTTGGCGATGGCCAGCACCGGCCGCAGGCTCTGGCTCAGCAGGGCCGGATCGGCCTTGAAGCCGCGCAGCACGTCGACGATGCCCGAATGGTTCTCGATCGCGGTCGACTCCCATCCCGAGATGGCGGCGACGTCGACCGTCTCGCCGATCCGGATGTTCTCCAGGTACTCGCGCCACGCCTCGTAGGCCTTGCGGCCCACCGACAGGAACAGGGCCTCGCTGGTCGGGAACGCCTTCTGGAAGCCCCAGCGCTCGAGATAGCCGTTGGTCGCCGCGACGATGGCCCGGTGGTCCTCCAGGTCGTAGCTCTTGCCGCCCTTGGCCAGGATCTCGACCAGCATGGCCGGGTGGTTGTCGGCCACGGCGCAGCCCTGCATCTCGCCGAACTCGACGATGAACGGCTTGCCGGTCTGGCGGTGGATGTAGTCGTCCTTGCCCTGGTAGAACTTGTCGTACCACTGGTCGCCGGCGCCCTGGTGGTTCACCCACCAGCCGCCCCACGTGTCCTTGTCCGAGCGCCAGTAGCGGTCGTCATAGGGCAGGTACATCGCCTGGGCCGCGCCGCGCGCCACGAAGCCGTCGTTGAGGATGACCGTCCGGCTGGGATCGATGTCGTGGATCGCCTTCAGCACCGCCTGGACGTCGGGGTTCTCCAGGTTGGCGCCGATCTCGTTCTGCAGGGTGTACTGGACCAGCGACGGGTGCGAGCGGAAGGCCCGCGCCATGGCCCGGCATTTCTCGACCAGGAAGTCGCGGCTGAAGGCGTCGGCCGGCGACAGGGCCTCGCCGGGCTTGAGGTCGCGGCCGATGGCGTGGCGGCCGCCGCCGGGCTCCATCACCCGCAGCAGGCCCATCTCGTCCATCGCCGTGAAGACCTCGGGCTTGCCGACGTTGCGGTGGAAGTGGAGCGTGTTGAGGCCCAGGGTCTTGGCCGAGGTCACCTCGCGGCGCGCCAGCTCGGGCGTCGGCCACAGGCCGTTGAAGCCCCAATAGCCCCACGAGATCGCCGAATACAGCCGCACCCGCCGGCCGTTCAGGCGCAGCAGGGCGTCGCTGCCCAGGCCCTCGGGCGCGAACCAGCGGAAGCCGAAGCGGACCTCGCGGGCGTCGACGGCGCCCTTCCCTTCCGTCCACCGCAGTCGCAGGCGATGGAGGACGGGCGTGTCCAGGTCCCACAGCTTGGCGTCAGGCGCATGGACCGCGAACCGGGCCCGCAGGCGACGGTCGTCCAGCCGCTCCAGAGCCTCCAGCCTGACCTCGGCGGCGACCGGTCGGCCCTGGTCGTCGACCACCGCCGCCGAGGCCTTGGCCTTCAGGCGGTCCAGCCCGCTCGCGGCCAGAGGCTTCTCCAGCGCGATCTCCATGAAGGCGGTGACGCAGCGCGGGTCGGGCGTGTTCAGCACCCAGGCCTCGTCGATCCGAGCGGCCAGGGGATGGACGCTCAGGGTCAGGCCCCGGTCCAGCCCGCCGAAGCCGTGCGAGGCGAACAGCTTGGCCTTGCCCCAGGTCATGGTGGTGCTGTCGCGCCAATCGAACCGGCCGCCCGGATTGGTGATGCGGATCGCCAGGCGGTTGGGCTGGCCGGGCCGCATGGCCCGCGTCAGGTCGCAGGCGATCGGCAGCTCCGACATGATCGAATAGCCGACCAGCTGCTCGTTCAGGAACACCTCGGCCCGCAGCCGCGCGCCGCGGATGTTCAGCATCACCCGCCGCCCCTTGGCGCCGGCCGGGATGTCGATCGTCCGACTCCACCACGACACGCCCTTGTAGGCGCCGTAGCGCGGCACGTCGTCGTCCTCGGCGTAGCGGTATTCGTCCGGACCGTAGGGCCGCGTGCCGAACTGGCCCCAGACGTGCTGCTCGACCGTGGTCGGCAGGGTCACGGCGATCGCGTCCGGCGAGGCCAGGGCGCCCCAGCCGCCGGTCGGCGGGTTGACCGGCAGGGTCGCCAGGTCGAACCGGCCCGGCAGGTGGATGTCGTCGTCCTTCCAGGATGCGGCCTGGTCGATCCAAAGACGCCAGCCCTCGTCCGGGATCGACAGGCCGTCGGTCGCGGCCAGGGCGGCGTTCGGGGCCAGGCCGGCGGCGGCGCTGACGCCCGCCAGGGCCAGGAAGTCGCGGCGATCCAGGCTCACGGACGCCACCCGTCGGCGCCGGCCAGGAAGACGTCGCGCGACCAGGCCTTGGCCTCGTCGGCGGTCAACTGGCGGCTCTGCGGCGCGCGGGTCGAGGGACTGGCCCCCTGCCCCGTCGAGGCGAACTCGCGGTAGGTCGCGGTGCTGAACGTGTCGGTCTTACCCGGCGTCCACTCGCGCCAGCCCGCCGGCTCCAGCTCGGCGTCGATCCGGGTGCGCATGAAGATCACCGTGGCGTAGGGCCGCCAGGCGCGGCCGAACCAGAGCTCGCCCACCTTCGGGTCGGCGGTGATCCGGCAGCGGTCGAAGACATAGGCGCTGTCCTGGTCGGGACGGACCTTGCTCTGGGCGGTGATCATCACCGTCTCGTGGGCGATGCCGTGGATGTGGCAGCGGTCGAAGAAGGCCTTGGCGTCGCCGAAGATGAAGTCGACATGGCCCTCGATGTAGCAGTCCTTGAAGTACTGGCGGCTGGGGGCGGTCTTCTTGCTGGCGGCGTAGAGGGTGTCCTGGGCGCCCAGCAGGCGGACCTTTTCCAGCACCGCGCGGTCGGCGGTGATGGCCAGGGCCACGGCCTGGGACGGGCGGCTGTCCTTGAGGTGATAGTCGTTCTGGATGGTCAGGTTGCGGGCCCGGAAGCCGTCGCCCGACACGTTGACCGAGGCCGACTTGAAGGTGCCGCCGGCGGTGATCGCCCCGTCGCTCCAGACCAGCACCACGTCCTGCGGGCGCTTGCCCTTGCCGACCAGGCGAACGTTCGGCTTCGAGATCTCCAGCTTCTCGCGATATTCGCCGGGCGCCAGCTCCAGGGTCCCGCCATCGGCCGGCAGGGCGTTCACGGCGGCCTGGACGCTGGCGTAGGCCCCGCCCTTGCCGACCTTCAGGGTGGCGGCCCGGGCGTCGCCGCCGACGCACAGCGCCGCGACGCCGCAGACCAGGGCGAGACGCCGGTTCAGGAGGGTGGTCACGCTCAGGCTCTCCGCAGCACGCCGTCGCGCACCGTCAGGCGGACGCGCTGGCCCTTCTTGAGGTCGAGGTCGATCGCGGCGGCGCCGTAGCGCACGTGGTGGCGGCCATCGGCGGCGGCGGTCAGCACCGCCGTCTCCAGCTTGCCGCGGGACCAGATCACGTCCACCCCCACCGCCCCCCGGGCGCGCAGGCCCGTCAGATGTCCGGTCGGCCAGGTCGACGGCAGGGCCGGCAGCAGCAGGATCTGATCGTTGCGGCTCTGCAGGATCATCTCGGTCATGCCCGAGGTCCCGCCGAAATTGCCGTCGATCTGGAACGGCGGGTGAGCGTCGAACATGTTGGGATAGGTCCGCTCGGGACCCAGCAGCAGCGACAGGATCCTGTGCGCCCGGTCGCCGTCGCCCAGACGCGACCACAGGTTCAGCCGCCAGGCGATGGCCCAGCCGGTCGAGATGTCGCCCCGGGTGTTCAGCGACACCTTGGCCGCGTCGGCCAGCTTGGGCGTGGTGTCGACCGCGATCTGGTCGCTGGGGAACACGCCGTACAGGTGCGAGACGTGGCGGTGATGGATGTCGTCGGCGTCGGCGTCCCAGTCCTCCTGCCACTCCTGCAGCTGGCCGTCCTTGCCGATCTTGTAGGGCGCCAGCTTCTCGCGGGCGGCCGTCAGCTGGGCGGCGAAGTCGGCGTCGGTCCCCAGGATGGCGACCGACTTGATGCAGGCGGTGAACAGGTCGCGGATGATCGCCTGGTCCATGGTCGGCCCCGCGACCAGGGACGAGCCGTGGCCGTGGCTGTTCTCCGGCGAGATCGACGGGTTGGTGACCAGCTTGCCGGACTTGGGATCGACCACCAGGGCGTCCAGGAAGAACAGGGCCGAGCCGCGCATCAGCGGATAGACGTCGGCCAGGTAGGCGCGGTCGCGGCTGTAGTCGTAGTGGTCCCACAGGTGCTTGCAGAGCCAGGCCCCGCCGGTCGGCCACACCCCGAACTTGGCGCCGTCGATCGGCCCGCTGGCCCGCCACAGGTCGGTGTTGTGGTGGGCGACCCAGCCGCGGGCGTCGTACATCACCTTGGCCGTGCGGGCGCCGGTGACGGACAGGTCGCGGACCATCTCGATCAGCGGGGTCACGCACTCGGCCAGGCCCGTCGGCTCGGCCGGCCAGTAGTTCATCTCGGTGTTGATGTTGATGGTGTACTTGCCGCCCCACGGCGGGAAGGTCTTGTCGTTCCACACGCCCTGCAGGTTGGCGGCCTGACCGCCGGGTCGCGAGCAGGCGATCAGCAGATAGCGGCCGTACTGGTAGTACAGCGCCGCCAGGGCCGGGTCGTCGGTGGTCTGCGAGACCTTGATGCGCTCGTCGGTCGGGTTCAGGGCCGCCGTGGTGGTCCCGAAATCGACGCCCACGCGGCGGAACAGCGCCCGGTGGTCGGTCTGGTGGGCGGCCAGCAGGGTCCGCCAGCCCTTGGCCGAGGCCTTGGCCAGCACCGCCTTGTTGATCGCGACCGGGTCGCCGCCCACGTCGTCGAAGCGGCGATAGCTGGTGGCGGCGGCGATCAGCAGCAGCACCTCGTCGGCGTCCGCCACCGACAGCACGCCGTCCTTGGCGCTCAGCGTCCCGCCCTTGTTCAGCACCTGGACGCGGCATTCGAACGTCAGCTTCGCCGGGATGTCCTGCTGGCTGTCGTTGGCGCCGGCCAGGACCAAGGTGTCGCGGCCCTCGACGCTGGAGACCGGCTTGGACTTCAGCGGGCTGTCGAACGACAGATCGACCGAGATCGCCCTGCCCTTGTCGGCGCTGAGCCGCACGGCGATGACCCGGTCCGGATAGCTGCCGATCACCTGGCGGGTGTAGGTCGTCCCGCCGACCGCGAAGCGGGTCGTGGCGATCGCGCCGTCCAGGTCCAGGTCGCGGACATAGCCGGTCGGCTGGCCGTCCAGGCCGGGGAAGGCCAGCTTCAGGTCGCCGATGGTCTGGTACGACATCTGCCGCTTGGGCGTGGCCATGAAGCGGGCGTCGGCCACCTCGGTCGCCTTGGCGTAGTCGCCGGCGTCGATCAGGGCGCGGATCTCCGGCAGGGCCTTCAGCGCCTCGGGATTGGCCGGGTCGTAGGGCCCGCCCGCCCACAGGGTGTCCTCGTTCAGCTGCAGCCGCTCGGCCGCCACCCCGCCGAACACCATCGCGCCCATGCGGCCCGAGCCGATCGGCAGGGCCTCGACCCACTCCTGGGCCGGCTGGCGGTACCAGAGGCGCAGGGGCGAGGCCGGCGCGGCGGCGCGCGCCGAGCTCAGGCCGCCGGTCGCGGCGGCGCCGGCGGCCAGCGCCAGGGTGGTTCTACGGGTCAGGCGCACGGCGAGGTCCTTCGAGACGCGGAACTAGGGGATCAGGAAGCGGCGCAGGGCCGGCACGGCCTTGGCCAGGTCGGCGGTGACGATCGTCGCGAAATAGTCCGCGCCGGTCTCGCCCAGGTGGGTGTAGTCGAACGACAGCTTGGCCTGGCCCATCGGCTCGACGGCGGCGTTGTTCTGAGCGGGCGGCGGCGACGCGGCGGGAGCCGGCGCGGCCGCGCCCGGCGCCGGCGTGTCGGCGGCGATCGTCGTGCCCGTCCGGGCCGCCTCCAGCACGTGGGGCGCCGGCGGGCGCTGGGCGAAGCGCGTCGCCTCGGCCGCGCCCATCGCCTGGACGGCCGCGTGGCTGTCGGCGTGCAGGTCGACCAGGGGCGTGCCGGTCTCCGCCGAGACCTTGCGGACCGCCTCGGCCCAGGGGCCCAGGTCGTCGACCAGTTGGCCGCCCTTGAACTGGCGGCGGGTCAGCGGGGTCACCAGCACCGGCTTGCCACCGGCCGCGCGGATCTCGTCGACATAGGCCTTCAGATTGGCCGGGAATTCCGTGGCCAGGTCGGTCGAGCGCCCCGGCTTGCCGGGCTGGTCGTTATGGCCGAACTGGACCAGCACGTAGGTGTCGTTGAAGCCGCCTGATTTGATCTCGTTCAACGCCAAGGCCCACGATCCTTCCGTCCGGTAGTTGCCGCTGCTGCGGCCGCCCCGGGCCAGATTGATGCAGGCGGCGAACGACGTCACGTGCTTGGCGCAGAAGCTGGGTCCCCAGCCGCCCTGGACGGCCGTCGTGGAGTCGCCGACCAGCACGATCTTGATCGCGTTGAAGTGCGGCGGCGGGTTGGGGACCGGCGTCTGGGCCCGGGCGGCGGAGGCGGAACCGACCGCCAGGCCGGCGGCGAGGACAAGGGCCGTGAAACGCATCCGTCGACTCCGGACTCTGTACTGGAAAAAAGGTGACGGACGGCCGGAAAGGACGGCCATCCGCCGAAGTCACCGCGGGAGGCGGCTTGGCGATCGGCCGCGATCGCGCCGGCGTCGAGCCGGGCGACCGCGCCGGATGGGGTCAGTACTTGTAGCGGATGCCGATCCGGTAGTTCGGGCCGGCGCCGCCGTAGGACTGGATGACCGGGTCGTTGTAGCTGAACCGTTCGGACATCTCGTTGGTGATGTTCAGCGCCTCGAAGGTGATGCTGACCTGCTCGATCGGCGAGTAGCGCATGGAGAAGTCGACGTTCATGGTCGACTTGGCGCCGTTGAACTCGTTGATCAGCGGGCTGTCGCACGCCGCGCCGGTGGATTGCAGGCCCGGATCGCAGTTGCCCGCCGCCAGCGGATAGGCGGTGTAGTACTGGTCGCGATAGGCCGTGGAGATGCGGGCGTTGAACTTGTCGGTCTCGTAGTAGACCGTGAAGTTGACGCCCTTGGGCGACGAGCCCAGCCACGGCGCCTTGCCGTAGGTCGGCGCCTTGGTGACCACGCCGGTCGTGGCGTTCACCGACCCCGGATCCAGGATGTAGGTCAGCTCGGTGTCCAGCTTGGTGGCGTTGAACTGGATGCCCAGGTTCTTGAAGTACCAGGGCAGGAAGGTCAGGTCCTGCTGGAAGTTGAACTCCCAGCCCTGGAGGACCCCGCCGGGCGCGTCGCGGACCTGGCGGGCCAGGAACGGATAGTTGGCGTCGATATAGGCCCGGCGCAGGACGTCGGCGCCGGTCGCGCCCGGGAACTGGGCCTTCAGCGCGGTGATCGCGTCGGCGTCGAGGAACTCGGTCAGCGGCGCTTCGTAGAAGATCGTCTGCGGGTACGACGAGATGTCCTTGCGGAAGTAGGCCAGACTGATCAGGCCGCCCGGACGGAAGTACCACTCGGCCGCCAGGTCGTAGGCCTCGCCGCGGAACGGCGACAGCTTGGGATTGCCCACCGTCAGCGTGCCGCCCGTCGTCGAGCCGTCGCCCGGGACGCTGATGCCGGTCACGGCCGGCGACAGGTTGCCCAGCAGCGGACGGGCCATGACCTTGGCCGCGGCGGCGCGGATGTAGAAGTTGTGGAAGGCCTCGAACGTCACGTTGCCCGACGGCAGGGTGTCGTCATAGCTGTTGCCGCCGTAGATCGGCCGGCCGGCGGTGGTTTCGCCCTGGGCGTCCACGGCGGTGTGGGTCTGGCGGATGCCGACATTGCCCGACAGGCGCCGCCCGTCCAGGACGTCGTAGTTGAAGTCGAACTCGGCGTAGTAGGCGTAGTTCTTCTCGCTCACCGCGAACGAGGCCGAGCGGTTGCGCTTCCGCGTGATGCGGTAGTCGCCGTACTTGTTGATGCAGTTGCAGGTGAAGCCGAAGACCTTGTCGAAGGCCTCCAGGCTGGGCGCGAAGAAGCTGGTCGTCGTACCCTCCGGCACGTCCAGGCCCTGGCCGAACTCGATCACCTGGCCCAGCGAGGCGATGCTGACGCCGGCTTCCTTCTCGGTCGGGTTCAGCAGGTCGCTGTTGCGCTCGAACTGGTTGGTGCTGAACTCGTACTTGCGCCCGGTGGCGCCGAACTTCAGCGACCAGTTGTCGTCCACCTCGTAAGTGAAGTCGGCCTTCACGCCCTTGTAGGTGTTGTCGGTCTCGCGCTTGTAGTTGCGCATGGCCGAGAAGCCCTTGATGATCCCCCACTTCTTGGGATCGGCGGCGTTGAAGCCGGCGTCGAACCGCGGCATGCCGGTGGCACCCCGCTCGTCGAAGATGAAGGCCTCCTGGGCGTCCATGTAGTTGAACTCGACCAGGGTGCCCTGGTTGTCGTTCTTGGACTCCGACATGCCCGCGCTGAACTGGCCGCGGAACTTGTCGCTGAACTCGTGGGTCAGGTCGAGCGACACCTGCTTGAAGTCGGTCGTGTAGGCGCCGCGGTCGGCGTACGAGCGCCAGTCGACGTTGCCCAGCTTCAGATATTCGGCGTTCTGGCCCACGACCTCGGCGTCGAGCAGCTTGACCGACGGACGGCCGATCAGGTCGCCGCGGAACGGCAGCGAGGCTTCGGGTCCGGCGTAACCGGGCGACAGCGGGTTCGTATAGTACTCGTACGGATCGAGGTTGTAGGGCGTGTAGCTGAAGCTGTAGCCCGGCAGCGGGGTCGTGCCGTACAGCGACTGGCCGCAGTCCTGGCCGGGGTTCAGATCGGTCTCGTCGGCGTAGGTGCAGGTGCCGGGATACAGCGCGCGGCGCTGGGCCGCCGTCATGGCCGTTCCGGCCCGCGCGGTCGCCGTGGGGACGTTCGCGCCGTACTGGTAGCTGGCGTTGGTGTTGTTGCGGTTCAGGCCGACGGGCGAGAGGCCGTAGTTGGTGGTCTCGCTCTTGAAGCGCGAATACAGGGCGTCGACCGTCAGCTTGGTGCGCTCGCTGATCTCGATCTGGAACGCGGCGGTCAGGCCCAGACGCTCGGTGTCGACGTCCTTCTCGGTCAGCGACGGCAGGGCCGGGAAGCGGATCAGCGAGTCGTTGCAGCCCGGGCTGGTCGGGGTCACGCCCGCGACGGGCGCCGCCGTGGCGGCCGCGCAGTTCGGATAGAGCTTGGCGTAGGCCGCCGGGTCCGAGCCGGTCATCTCGGCGTAGGCGGCCGGGTTGGCCAGCGGGTTGTAGTAGTTGGCCGGGTTGGCCTTGTAGGCGTCCAGCGCCGCGCCCGTCAGGGTGGTCGGGATCAGGGCGCGGAACACCGTGCCGGTCGGGGCGGCGAAGCCGGCGCGGCCGGGCAGCTCGTCGCCGGTCCAGGTCGAGCCGCGATAGGTGTAGTCCGACGAGCCGCCGCCGCGCGCATAGCTGTCGTCCACCGACTTGCGCTTGGCGTAGGCGCCCGAGACCAGCATGCCGACCTTGCCGTCGAACCACCGGTCGGAGGCCAGGGCGGTCAGGCGCGGGCTGTGGGTCTTGCCGTTCTCGTAATAGGAATCCTCGGCCGAGGCCGCGAAGGCGGCGCCCTTGTAGTCGAAGGGCTTGCCGGTGATCAGGTCGACCGTCGCGCCCAGCGAACCTTCGTCCGCCGAGGCCGACGACGACTTGGTCACCCGCACCGAGCTGAACAGCTCCGAGGCGAAGGCGTTGAAGTCGAAGGCCCGCGAGCGGTTGGGGCTGGAGCCGGAGTCGTTGGCGGCGCCCGTCGACAGCGCCTCCATGTTGTTGATCCGCACGCGGCTGAAGTCGCCGCTCAGGCCGCGGACGCTGATCGTGCGCCCCTCGCCGTTGTCGCGGTCGATCGAGATGCCGGGCAGGCGCTGCAGGGATTCGGCCAGGTTCGAATCCGGGAAGTCGGCGATGTCCTCGGCGTTGATGGCGTCGAGCATGACGTCCGAGGTCTTCTTGGTCTCCATCGCGCTGCGCAGCGAGGCGCGGTAGCCGGTGACGACCACCTCGTCGACGGTGTTCTCGACGGCGGCCCCTGAAGCGGTCTGGGCCTGGGCGGCGGTGGTCGCCAGACCCATCGAAAGGCCCGCCGTCAGAGCGGCCGTCAGCGCCAGGCGCGATGAGTTGCGCAGCAGGGCGCAGGTGTGCGGATGCATGGACTTGGTCATGGACTCTTCCTCCCCAGATCGTCCTGGCGGTTCGCGAGCCGCCATTTTTCGTCCGGCCTTTTGTCACCGGTGTCATTAGGATAGACATGGCGAGAACGCGGAGAAAAGAGGAAAAGTTAGCGGTATCATACTAAAATTGCTGAATATTTTTCCCCTTTTCAGAGCGGAAGGAAACGACGATTTCGCCATGTCGATCCGCACAAAAAAGTTCGTGTCGCTCCGATTTTTTTCGCTTCCGGTTGATCGCGGGGCCCTTCCCCCTCATCGTCGCGGCCTCAAGAAAAAGACCGACGTGACTGGGGAGCACCGGTGTTCGAGGCGAAGACGCCCAAGCTTCGAATCGTCAGGCCAAGCCGCGTCGAGCCAACCGGCGTCGGGCCGGATCGCGTCGAAGGCCGATGGCGCGACCGTCCGTCCTATTCGGCGACCTACGCCCGCGAATGGCGCGACGTCTGCGCCTTCCTGCGCGCCCGGTTCGGCCCCGGCCCTCCCGATCCGGAGGACGTGGCCCAGCAGGCCTTCTTCAAGCTGGGCGAGCTGCAGGGCGCCGAGCGGCTGGAAAGCCCACGGGCCTTCGTGTTCCGCGTGGCGATCAACCTGATGCTGGACGAACGCCGCAGCCTGGCGCGGGCCACCCGGACCCTGGACTCCTCGGCGCCGCTGCTGGCGATGGACAGCGAGGAGGCCCCGGACCTGGAGCGCAGCCTGATCGCCAAGCAGCAGATGGGCCTGCTGGAGAAGGTCGTGCAGGGCCTGCCCGACCGGCACCGCCAATACCTGCTGGCCAACCGTCTGGACGGCCAGAGCTTCGTGGCGATCGCCGAGCGCTTCGGCGTCTCGCAGTCGCTGGTCCGCAAGACCGTCGAGGAGGCCCTGGCCGTCTGCCAGCGCGCCCTGATCCATGGAACCGCCGATTACCGAGGACTGTCGCGTGAACGAAGCCGTCGATCCTGACTCGCCGATCGGCCGGACCGCCCGCGCCTGGGCCCTGGCGGTGGCGGGCGAGGACTTCCCGCCCGAGCGGTCGCGGCTGTTCGGCGCGTGGCTGGACGCCGACCCGCTGCACCGTCGCGCCTATGAGGAGGCCGAAGGCGTGGTCCTGATGCTGGGCGACCTGCGGAGCCTGGGCGTCGCCCCGGCCGCGGCGCGCCCCGCCGCGCGCCGCCCCTCCCCCTGGCGGGTTCCGGCGCTGGCCGCCGCCGGCGGTCTGCTGGCGGCCTGCCTGGCCCTCGTCGTCTTCGCCCTTCCCGGCCCCGCCTACGACACGCGACCGGGCGAGACCCGCCAGATCGCCCTGAACGACGGCAGCCAGATCACCCTGGCCCCGGCCTCGCGCCTGCGGGCCGCCTCGCGCTGGCGGCCGCGCGCCCTGTCGCTGGAGCGCGGCGAAGCCTTCTTCGTCGTCGCCCACCAGGACGGCCATCCGTTCACGGTCCAGGCCGGAGACGCCCTGGTGCGCGTGGTCGGCACGCGGTTCAACGTCCACCACGGCGCCGACCGCGACGTGCGGGTCGAGGTCGAGCAGGGCGTGGTCCAGGTCTCGGACGGCGACGAGGATCGCGCGGTCACCCTGCGCGCCGGCCAGACCGCGCTGGCCGACGCACGCGGCGTCAGCGTCGGCGCGCTGGCCCGGCCGGACCTGGCGGGCGGCTGGCGCCAGGGCCGCCTGGCCTACGAGGACGCGCCCCTGGCCGAGGTGGTCGCCGACCTCAACCGCTATGGCCGGAGCCCGCTGGCCATCGGTTCGGCCTCGACGGGCCGGCTGAAGGTCACCGCCGCCTTCGACATCGCCCAGGCCGACCGCTTCGTCGCCGAACTGCCGCGCGTGCTGCCCGTGCGCCTGGTCCCCGACGGCCAGGGCGGACGGGTCCTGGTGGCCGCCGATCCGAAACGCGCGCCGGAGCCTCATGCCCGGTGACACCCGCGTCGCCGGTCTCGGCTTCCGACTGGCCGGCCTCTCGGCGGCGCTGGCCCTCGGCCTGAGCCTGGCGCCGGCGACGGTCCAGGCCGCGCCGGCCAGGCCCGTCGACCTTCCCGCCCAGCCGCTATCGACCGCCCTGCTCGCCTTGTCGCGCCAGACGGGCGCCATCATCATCGCGCCCGCCGCCCTGGTCCGGGGCCGGTCGGCGCCGGCGGTGCGCGGACGTCTGGAGCCGGCCGAGGCGGCGCGGCGGCTGCTGCGCGGGTCCGACCTGGAGCTGTCGGTCAGCGCCGACGGGGTGATCAGCATCCGCCCCGCCGCGCCGCCGCCCGCCGTCACCCCCTCGCGGCCCCGGCTGCTGCCGCCCGAGGACAGCGAGCCCGCCGCCCTGGGCGCCGTCCAGGTGATCGCCCGCGACGCCGTCAGCGAGGCGCTGTGGCGCAAGCGGCTGTCCGCCGAGAGCAGCGACATCCTCCTGGGCGACGACCTGCGCGGCCTGGCCGAGCCCAGCCTGGGAAACGCCATGCAGATGCTGCCCGGCGTGGCGGTCACCAACGACGGCGGCGAAGGCCGGCAGGTCAGCGTGCGCGGGGTGGGCAGCGAGTTCACCCGGGTGCGCATCAACGGCATGGAGACCCTGGCGACCTTCGGCGGCTCGAACGCCGGCGGCGGCACCAATCGCGGCCGGGCCTTCGACTTCAACGTCTTCGCCAGCGACCTCTTCAACCAGATCCGCGTGCAGAAGACCCCGTCGGCCGATGTCGACGAGGGCTCGCTGGGCGCGACCGTCGACCTGCAGACCCGCTCGCCGCTGGAAGGCCCCCGCTCCCGGGCCCAGCTGACCGTCGAGGCGGCGTACAACTTCGGCAGCGACAAGGCCGTCCCGCGCGTCTCGGCGATCCTGTCGCGCCGCAGCCAGGACGACCGGTTCGGGGTCCTGGTCTCGGGCGCCTACGCCAAGCGGGCGGTCGCCGATGTCGGCACCAACGCCGGGCAATGGCAGGCCGGCGACACGGTCTATCCCGGGTTCGGCGAGGCCGCGCCCGGCGCGCCCGACCTGGCCGCCCTGAACGCCGCCCTCCATCCCCGCATCCCCCGGCTGGAGGCCTTCAGCGTCGAGCAGGAGCGCCTGGGCCTGACCGGCAGCCTGCAGTGGCGGCCGACCGACCGCACCGACCTGTCCCTGGACCTCCTCTATTCTGAACTGTCCTCGGAGCGGCGCGAGGACCTGCTGGAGAGCTTCACCTTCCGCACGTCGGGCGCCTGCCGCGCGCCGCTCAACCCCGACTGCGGCCTGGCCGCGGTGCGGGTGCGCGACGCCACGATCGTCACCCCGCGGCCGGGCCTGTCGGCCCTGGTCGCCGGCACGTTCGACAATGTCGACGTCCGCGCCGAGTCGCGGCTGGACCGGCTGAAGACCATCTTCCGCCAAACCACCCTGTCGGTCAGCCAGCGGCTTTCCGACCAACTGACCCTGAAGGCCCTGGCCGGCTACAGCCGGTCCGATTTCGGCAATCCGCTGCAGGCCACGGTCCAGCTGGACCAGTACGACGTCCAGGGGTTCCGCTACGACTTCCGCGACCGCCGGCGGCCGCTGATCGACTTCGGCTCGGCAGACCTGACGAGCGGCGCCGGCCTGACCCTGGCCGAGGTCCGCTCGGAACCCAACTGGGTGGACAACAGCTTCAAGACCGTCGGCCTCGACCTGGAATGGACGCCGTCGAGCGTCCTGACCGTTCGGGGCGGGGTGCAGCACAAGGTCTATCGCACCGACGCCATCGCCAAGGCGCGGTCGGACGGCAGCATCGCCAACCTCAACGCCGACATCCCGCCGACCCTGGCGGCGATCCCGCCGTCCGCCTACCTGCGCCAGGCCTGGTCGGACCGCTTCGCGACCGCGGCGGGCACGCCCGACGCCTGGCTGGCGCCGGACGTCGCCAAGGCCTTCGCCCTGTTCCAGACGGCCTGCGCGTCCGGCGCCTGCGGCGCGCTGGACCTGGGCCCCGAGCCGCTGCTGGGCCTCAACTACGCGGTCGAGGAGCACGACACCTCCGCCTATTTGCAGGCGGCCTTCGCGGTTCCCGCGATGCTGTCGCTGCACGGCGACCTGGGGCTGCGCTACGCCCACACCCGCCAGGCGTCGCAGGGCTTCACCACCGATCCCGCCGCGCCCGGCTTCGTGGCCCCGGTGTCGGCGACGCGGGACTATGACGACCTGCTGCCGTCGCTCAACCTGGCCGTCGAGCCGCGCCACGACCTGCTGCTGCGCTTCGCCGCCGCTCGGGTGATGGCCCGGCCGGACCTGCGCAGCCTGCGCCCCGGCATCAACGTCTCGACCGGAGGCCTTCGATCGGTCTCGTCCGGCGACCCGTTCCTGCGCCCGGCCCGCGCCGACACCCTGGACACCGCCCTGGAATGGTACTTCGCCCCCGGCGCGATCCTCTCGGCGGCGGTGTTCCACAAGACCATCCATTCCAGCGTCCAGGTCACCTCCACCGCGCCGACGGTGTTCTCCGACAATCCGTTCGGCCTGCCCGACAGCATCGCGACCACGGCGTGCGGCCGCCTGCCCGGCTGCGCGCCGGACCTGCCGATCTGGCAGTTCCTGACGCGGACCGACCAGGGCGGCGGCCATCTGGACGGGATCGAGCTGGCCTTCCAGGCGCCGCTGGACCGGGTCAGGCCGTCCCTGCGTGGCTGGAGCGTCCGGGGCGGGGTGACCTACACCCGCTCGCGCATGCGGTTCTGGGCCCTGGACGGCACGCCGTTCATCGCCCACGACAGCCTGGGCTCGCCGCGCGTCGTGGGCACGATCACCACCGCCTATCGCCGCAACGGCCTGGACCTGCGCGCGACCCTGTCGCATCGCGGCCGCTACCTGACCGCCGTCCCCGCCCCGACCGGCGGCGACATGGACGGGGTCAACGCCTACACCAGCCTGGACCTATCGGCCCGCTACCGGATCGCGCGCGGCTGGTGGCTGACCGCCGCGGGCGGCAACCTGCTGGACCGGGCCCAGCGCCAGTTCACCGACAGCAGCGACCTGGCCAACTACCAGCACCACACCGGACGCGAGGTCCGCCTGGGGCTGGAAGCGCGGTTCTAGCCTAGACCTCCCCCGGGGCGGCCATCGACTGGCGCTGGATCAGGCTGAGAGCGATCGGCTCGTGCGACGATGCGCTCTTCGGGTCCTCGATCATGGCCAGCAGGCTCTCCGTCGCCAGCCGGGCCATCTCGGTCAGGGGGCGGCGGATCGTGGTCAGGGCCGGCGTGATCATCGCGGCCAGGTCGCTGCCGTCGAACCCGGCCACCGACAGCTGGCCGGGGACGTCGACGCCGCGCTCGCGGGCGGCCTTGATCACCGCCGCCGCCATGATGTCGTTGCAGGCGAAGATGGCCGTGGGCGGCTGGTCGAGCGAGAGCAGCGCATCGGCCGCGGCCAGGCCGCTGTCGAAGCCGTAGTCGCCCTTCTGGAGATAGGCGTCCGGCATCGGCCCGGGCAGCGCCGCCAGGAAGCCGGCCTTGCGCTGCTGGGCAGAGCGGAAGTGCGGCGGGCCTTCGATCATGGCGATCCGGCGATGGCCCAGCTCGACCAGTCGCCGGCCCAGCTCGAACGTCGCCCCCCGCTCGTCGCTGACCAGCATGCAGGGATATTCCGGCAGCGACACCGAGGCGATGCCCACCGAAGGCACGCCCAGCTGGGTCAGGCGCGCCGGGATCGCGGCGATCTCGGAGGTGGGCGGCAGGACGATCAGCCCGTCCACCCGCGAGCGGCGCACGAAACTCTCGACGTCGGCGGCCACCTCGGGATCGCCGAACCGCACCGGGTGGACGACCAGCTCGTAGCCGTGCCGCGAGCAGGTCTCGACGATGCCCCGCTGCAGGGCGCTGATCACGTGGGCGTTGGGGTCGTCCTGCACCACCGCGATCAGGAACGAGCGCCCCGAGGCCAGGGCCCGGGCGCGGATGCTGGGGCTGTAGCCGAGCCGCGCGATGGTCTCCAGGACCGTCTTGCGGGTCTCGTCGCCGACATTGGGCGCCTTGTTGAGCACCCGCGAGACCGTGCGAATCGAGACGCCCGCCGCCTCGGCCACGTCGTCGATCGTCACCGACAGTGTCGCGCCGAATTCGCCTTGAGCCACCGAAGCCCTCCCGTTTTCCCACCATATGGCATAGCGCGCCTTTGACAGCGTTGCCAGCGCTAGCAGCTCATGTGCCAGCGCTGGCATTTTCAATGCTACCGGTACCAAAATCATTTGACACCGGTGGTATCCGACTGTTTCCTGCCTGCAACGAGCCTGCGGAAGACAGGTTTTCAACGAGGGGACGCGCAGGATGAGACTGGATCGAAGAGGGCTCGTGCTCGCGGGCCTGGCCGGCGCTTCGGCGCTCTCCGCCGCCCCTGCTTCCGCCCAACCCCAAGACCTTCGGGCCAAGCGCACCGACCCGGCCGCCCACTGGTTCAACATCCGCGACTTCGGCGCCGTGGGCGACGGCGCGGCCGTCGACTCCCCCGCCGTCAACAAGGCCATCGACGCCGCCGCGGCCCAGGGCGGCGGGGTCGTGCATTTCCCGCCCGGGACTTATGCCTGCTACACCCTGCGCCTGAAGAGCAAGGTCACCCTGCACCTGGGCGAAGGCGCCGTGCTGCTGGCCGCCGCCCCGACCGGCGTCGCGCCCAACGGCTATGACGATCCCGGCCCCGGCGCCGGCAACGCCTATCAGGACTACGGTCACAGCCACTGGACCAACAGCCTGATCTTCGGCGAGGGCCTGCACGACGTCGCCATCGTCGGGACCGGCCTGATCTGGGGCAAGGGCCTGACCCGCGGCCACCGCTTCCCCGACGATCCGCCGGACGTTTCCGGCCCCGGCGTCGGCGACAAGGCGATCGCCCTGAAGAACTGCCGCAACGTGCTGCTGCGCGACTTCAAGATCCTGCAAGGCGGCTGGTTCGCCCTGCTGGCCACGGGCGTCGACAACATGACGATCGACAATCTGATCGTCGACACCAACCGCGACGGCCTGGACATCGACTGCTGCCGCAACGTGCGGGTCACCAACTGCACGATCAACTCGCCGTGGGACGACGGCATCTGCCCCAAGAGCTCGTTCGCCCTGGGCTACGCCCGCCCCACCGAGAACCTGACGATCTCCGACTGCCTGCTGACCGGCAATTACGAGATGGGCTCGGTGATCGACGGCACCTGGAAGACCATGCCGCCCGGCTTCCACGGCTACGGCCGGATCAAGCTGGGCACGGAGTCGAACGGCGGCTTCAAGAACGTGACGATCACCAACTGCGTGTTCGACCACTGCTACGGCATCGCCCTGGAGACGATGGACGGGGCGCTGACCGAAGACATCGCCATCAGCAACATCACTATGCGCGGCCTGGGCTTCCCGCCCCTGTTCCTGCGCCTGGGCAGCCGCATGCGCGGCCCGGCCGGCGTCGAGGTGGGTAAGCTGCGGCGGATCACGATCCAGAACATCGTCAGCCACGGGGCCACGTTCCAGCCCTCGATCATCGCCGGCGTGGCCGGCCATCCGGTCGAGGACGTCAAGATCAGCGACGTCTACTTCCATTCACAGGGCGGCGGCTCGGCCGAGCTGGCCCGCCGCCAGCCGCCCGAGGCCGACAAGGCCTATCCGGACCCGGACATGTTCGGCGACCTGCCCGCCACCGGCTTCTTCATCCGCCACGCCCGCAACATCGAGATGAGCAACGTCGAGATCGCGGTCGAGGCGCCCGACGCCCGCCCCGCCTTCTGGATGCGGGACGTCCAGGACATCGACCTCTTCCGACTCCGCCTGCCCAAGGCTCCGGCCAACTTCGCGCTGGACCAGGTCACGGGCTTCCGGAGCTTCGGCGGCCGCTGGCTCGAGGATCACCGTTTCGACGGGACCGTCAGCCAGACCTTCTAACCGACCTTATGCGCAACGAGCGGCCCCAAGAGCCGCCTCAGGAGGGAACGACAATGAACAAGCACTACTTCGGCGCGGCTTCGCCCGCCGTCCTGGCCGCGGCTCTGCTGCTTGTGCCAGCGCTGGCACAAGCCCAGGCCACGCCGCCGGCGACCGCCAACGACGACGCGTCGACGGTCGAGACCGTGGTGGTCACCGGCTCGCGCCTGGCCTCGCGGGGCTTCAGCGCGCCGACGCCGGTGTCGGTCGTGGGGGCCGAGGAGTTCAAGCTGTCCGGCACCGTGAACGCCGAACAGCTGCTGGGCACCAACCCGCAGTTCGTGGGCTCGCAGAACAACGGCCAGACCGCCAACACCGTGCCCGGCGGCACCGCCACGCTGAACCTGCGCGGCTTCGGGGCGCAGCGGAACCTGGTGCTGGTCAACGGCCGGCGCTTCGCCATCGCCGGCGCCGACCAGACCACCGACATCAACACGATCCCCGTCTCGCTGATCAAGCAGACCGAGGTGGTGACCGGCGGCTCGTCGGCGGTCTACGGCTCGGACGCCATCACCGGCGTCGTCAACTTCATCATGCGCGACGACTTCGAGGGCGTGGAGATCAACGGCCAGACCAGCTGGGACAGCCACACCACCACCCCGACCTACAACCTCGACCTGACGGTGGGCGGCAACTTCGCCGAGGGCCGCGGCAACGCCGTCGTCTCGGTCAACTACCTGGATCGCGGCGCCATCTCGCGCGGCATGCGCGGGCACTGGACCTATGACTCCCTGTCGGACGGCTGCGTCACCGCCGGCTCGTTCAGCAAGAGCAAGGCCGGCGTGCCGCTGGCCATCCCGGCCGGCCAGACCTGCGCCCAGGCCGGCGGCCGCATGGGCCTGATCGCCGGCGGCAGCGGCGACATCCCCAACGGCCGCTTCACCGGCGTGCCGACCGTCGGCGGCGCGGGCTCGACCCCGGGCCTGGACGCGGCCCTGATCGCCGCCGGCCTGAGCGGCATGGGCTCGCGCGGCTTCACCTTCGACACCGCCGGCACGACGGCCCGCCCCGCCCTGACCCCGCAGGACGACTTCAACCTGGGTCCCGACAACTACCTGATCATCCCGCAGAAGCGCTGGATGCTGAACGCCTTCAGCCACTACGACTTCAACAGCCGGATGACGGGCTACGTGGAGGGCCACTTCAGCAACAACGTCGTCGACATGCAGCTGGCGCCGACGAACATCAACGGCCCGTTCCTGTTCAACACCAACAACCCCTACCTCTCGCCCCAGATGCAGGAGGTGCTCCGGCAGATGGACCTGAAGGAGGTGGGGACCACGACGGTGACCACCGGCACCGCCACCCGCACCACCGTGGCCGGCGACGGCCTGGCGGTGATCAATGTGGGCCGTCGCCTGCGCGAGATCGGCCTGCGCCGCAACAACGCCGAGCGCAACGTCTGGCGCTTCGCGACCGGCCTGCGCGGCGACCTGGGCAGCGTCTCGGACAGCTTCCTGCGCAACCTCAGCTACGACGCCTACTACACCTACGCCCGCACCTCCGAGACCGACCACCAGGAGGGCAACGCCTCGCGCAGCCGCTTCCAGGCCAACCTGCTGTCGGTGGGCGGCGCCCCGCCGGTGCTGAACATCTTCGGGGCCAACATCTCGACGGCCGGGGTCCAGGCGATCTCGATCGCGGCCACCAACATCACCGAGGCCGAGCAGCAGGTCGCGGCGGCCAACCTGTCGGGCGAGGCCTTCAGCCTGCCGGCCGGCCCGGTCGACTTCTCCACCGGCTTCGAGTGGCGCTACAACTCGGCCCGCTACACCCCCGACGAGTTCCTGCGCTCGGGCGACGTGGTCGGCTTCAACCCCGGCCTGCCGACCGGCGGCAGCACGATCGTCAAGGAAGTCTACGGCGAGGCCCGCGTGCCGATCCTGGCCGACCTGCCGTTCGTCAAGAACCTCAGCGCCAACGGCGCCTTCCGCTACTCCGACTATAACCTGAAGGGCGTCGGCGGGGTCTGGACCTACTCGGTCGGCGGCGCCTGGCAGGTGACGTCCGACGTCAACTTCCGCGGCCAGTTCCAGCACGCCATCCGCGCCCCGAACGTCGGCGAGCTGTACGGCGGCCTGGCCCAGAGCTTCGACGCGGCCACCGACCCGTGCTCGAGCCGCGCCCCCGTCGCCCAGCAGACCGCCGCCGTCCGCGCCGTCTGCGTGGCCACCGGCGTCCCCGCCGCGGCGGTCTTCACGCCCGGCGTGCAGTCCAACACGATCATCGGCAACCTGCAGGGCGGCAATCCGAACGTCGGCATCGAGAAGTCCGACACCTACACGTTCGGCGCCGTCATCACCCCGCGCGCCCTGCCCGGCCTGGCCGTCAGCATCGACTACTTCAACATCAACCTGGACGGCGCGATCTCGGCCCTGGGCGGCGGCCTGAACAACACCCTCAACCTCTGCTACAACATCGTCCAGAACGCCTCGAGCGAGTTCTGCCAGGCGATCAAGCGCAACCCGGTCACCGGCGAGATCGCCCCGCCCTATTACGCGACGATCACCAACGCCAACACCGGGGGCCTGAAGACCGCCGGCGTCGACTTCGTGGCCAACTACCGGTTCAGCGCCGACTTCGGCATCCCGGGCCTCAGCCAGGACAGCCGGTTCGAGATCTCCACCCAGTGGACCTGGCTGGACGAGTTCACCTCGACCCCCGTCCAGGCCTTCCCGAACATCAAGAACTACTGCGTGGGCGCCTACGGCCCGACCTGCGGCCAGCCGATCCCCGAATGGAAGGGCGGCACGCAGGTGATCTGGCGCACCGGCCCGCTGACCCTGAACCTGCGCCACCGCTATGTCGGCGAGGTCATGACCGACAAGTACATCCTGCCCAAGCGCGCGGGCGGGACCGTTCCGAGCCTGGACACCCTGACCAACCCCAAGCTGCCGGCCCAGAACTACTTCGACGCCTCGTTCACCTACGACATCGTCGAGAACGTCCAGGTGTACGGCGGCGTCAACAACATCGCCGACCGGGACCCGCCGGTCCTGGGCAGCTCGTCGCCGTCGGCCAACACCTACGCGGCCACCTACGACGTCCTGGGAACCACCTTCTTCCTGGGCGGCAAGCTGAAGTTCTAGAGACGTCCGGAGGAGACGTGTGTTTCTGTTCGAGCGGGACCGGGCCTGATCACCCCGGACCGCTCGACGCTTCCTCCTGACCCGGGCGCGCGTCCGTTCGGCGGTCCTTCCCCGCCCTGCGCGCGCCCGACCGCCCTCTGATCGTCGTGATGGGACCTGTGCGATGCGCGTGAAGCAGCTTGGACTGGCGGGACTTTCGGCCCTGGCGTTCGGTGGAGCGCTGGCGATGGCCGCCGCGCCCGTCTTGGCCGCGCAGCCGGCGGCGACCTACCGCAACCCGATCCTGCACGCCGACTATTCGGACCCGGACGTGATCCGGGTCGGCGACCGCTACTACATGGTCGCCTCGACCTTCCATTTCTCGCCGGGCCTGCCGGTGCTGGAGTCCCGGGACCTGGTCCACTGGACGATCCTGGGCCACGTGCTGCCGAAGCTGACCTTCGCGCCGGAATACGACCTGCCCGGCCCCGTCCCCACCGACGACACGGGCGCGCGGATGCCGCGCGACCAGCGGACGGTGGGCCAGCGCTACGCCGGCGGCGTCTGGGCCCCGTCGATCCGCCATCACGACGGGCTGTTCTACGTCTACTTCCCCACGCCCAACGAGGGGATCTTCGTCTCCACCGCCAAGCGGCCCGAGGGGCCGTGGAGCGCGCCGGTCGCGGTGATCGCCCAGGCGGGCCTGGAAGATCCCTGCCCCTTCTGGGACGACGACGGCCAGGCCTATCTGATCCACGGCAAGGTCGGGGCCGGGCCGCTGGTGCTGCATCGCATGGCGCCTGACGGCAAGTCGGTGCTCGACGCCGGCAAGGTCATCGTCGAGGACCCCAAGACCCTGCCCGTGCTGGAGGGACCCAAGCTCTACAAGCGCAACGGCTGGTACTACATCTTCGCGCCGATCGGCGGGGTCGAGACCGGCCCGCAGGCGGTGCTCCGCTCGCGGAACATCTGGGGTCCCTACGAGCACCGCGCGGTGCTGGCGCCGGGCCGGACCGCCTGGAAGGGCCCGCACCAGGGCGGCTGGGTCGAGACCCCGTCCGGCCAGGGCTGGTTCGTCCACTTCAACAGCGCCGGCGCCTATGGCCGCATCGTCCACCTGCAGCCGGTGTCCTGGAAGGACGACTGGCCGGTCATGGGCGAGCCGATCCCGGGGGCCGGGCCCGACGAGACCGCCGGCCAGCCGGTGGCCGAGCACGCCATGCCCGATGTCGGGGGGCGCTTCCCGCCGGTCCAGCCCCAGACCTCCGACACCTTCGCCGCGTCCCGGTTGGGGCCGCAGTGGGAGTGGAACCACAATCCCGACGACCGCCGCTGGAGCCTGACGAAGCGCTCCGGCTTCCTGCGCCTGACCTCGGCCCCGGCGCCGAACCTGGTCTCGGCCCGCAACACCCTGACCCAGGTGCTGCAGGCCGAGCATTCGGTGATCACCGCGCGCCTCGACGCCGGCGGCCTGGTCGACGGCCAGCGCGCGGGCCTGGCGATGTTCGGCCAGGGGATCAGCTGGATCGGCGTGGTCCGGAAGGACGGCGCCGCGCGCGTGGCCTTCTCGTCGGCGGGCGTCGAAGGCTCCGGTCCCGCCCTGGCCGCCAAGGTCCTGGACCTGCGGGTCGAGGTCGCCGACCAGACCGCGCGCTACAGCTACAGCCTGGACGGCGGCAAGACCTTCGTCGCCTTGGGCGGCCCCGCCCCGCTGCGCTTCAGCTGGTGGAAAGGCGCGCGGCCGGCCCTGTTCACCTACAGCGACCCGGGCCAGGCGAAGCCGGGCGTCGCCGACTTCGATTGGGTGACGGTCAAGGCGGTGACGCCGTGATCCGCCTTGCTTCGCTGGCCGCCCCGCTCGCCATTGGCCTCGCCCTGGCCGTCGCGGGTCCCGCCCTCGCCCAGCCGATCGACCGCCACGCCCTGGTCTCGCGCCACGACCCCAGCCTGACCGCCGTCGATCCGCACGCGCCGATGATGGTCGGCAACGGCCGGCTGGGTTTCACCGCCGACATCACCGGCCTGCAGACCTTCCCCGAGCAGTACTCGCCCCTGGCCCCGCTGCTGACCATGGCCCAGTGGTCGTGGCACAGCTTCCCCAACCCCAAGGGCTACACCGAGGCCGACGGCCTGACCCCGGTGGACGTCCCGGGGCGCGGCAAGCAGCCCTACGCCTGGATGAAAGGCGGGCTGGAGAAACCCGATCCGGCCGACGCCTGGCTGCGCGAGAACCCGCACCACTTCTCGCTGGGCCGCGTCGCCCTGGACCTGCGCGACGCCCAGGGCCGCCCCGCCGCCTTCGCCGACCTGTCCCAGACCCGCCAGACCCTGGACCTGTGGAGCGGCGTCCTGACCAGCACCTTCGTCTATGACGGCCAGCCGGTGCGCGTGGAGACGAGGGTCCAGCCCGACCGCGACGTGGTCCTGGTCGAGATCGTCTCGCCCCTGGTGGCGGCCGGCCGGCTGGGCGTTTCGGTGCGCTATCCCGGCGTGTCGTCGAACCTCAATCCCGACCCGTCGGACTGGACCCATCCCGAGCGCCACACGACCACCGTCACCGGCCGCGCGCCGGGCCGCCTGGTCCTGTCGCGCCGCCTGGACGGCACGGTCTATGGCTCCAGCATCGACGCGCCGGGCGCGACGATCGCGGCCAGCGGCCCGCATGCCTTCACGGTCTGCCCGGGGGCCGGCGACCGGCTGGTGGTGATGGTCGGCTTCAGCCGTACGGCCAAGACCCCGCCGCCCCTCGCCTACGCCCAGGCCCGCGACGCCGTCACCGCCCGCTGGCGCGGCTACTGGACCCAGGGCGGGGTCGTCGACTTCACCGGCAGCACCGATCCCCGCGCCGCCGAGCTGGAACGCCGGGTGGTGCTGTCGCAATACCTGTCGGCCCTGAACGGCGCGGGCGACACCCCGCCCCAGGAGGAGGGCCTGTTCTCCAACAGCTGGAACGGCAAGTTCCACCTGGAAATGCATCCCTGGCATTCGGCTTGGTTCGCCCCCTGGGGCCGGCCCGCTGAACTGGAGCGCGGCCTGGCCTGGTACCTGGCCGACCTGCCCAAGGCGCGGGCCGAGGCGCGGCGGCACGGGATCGAGGGCGCCTGGTGGCCGAAGATGGCCGGGCCCGAGGGCCGCAACAGCCCCAGCTCGATCTCGCCCTTCATCATGTGGCAGCAGCCGCACCCGATCCTGATGGCCGAGCTGGCCTTCCGGGCCCATCCCGACCCGGCGACCCTGGCGCGCTACGGCGAACTGGTCGACCAGACCGCCCGCCTGCTGGCCGCCTGGCCGCGCTGGGACGCCGCCGCGGGGCGCTACGTGCTGGGCCCGCCGATCATCCCGGTGCAGGAGAACTACGATCCCCTGACCACCGTGAACCCGACCTTCGAGGTCGAATACTTCCGGCGCGGCCTGCAGATCGCCCAGACCTGGCGGGTGCGCCGGGGCCTGCCGCGCGAGCCGCGTTGGGACGACGTGATCGACAGGATGTCGAAAGCCCCCCAGCGCGACGGCCTCTACCTGGCGACCGAAAGCTCGCCCGACCTCTGGACCCGGGCCGCCTCGCCCGCCTGCGACGGCCACGCGACGGGCGCGTGCGAGAACCGCGACCACCCCTCGTTCCTGATGGCCTACGGCCTGATCGGCGGCGACCGGATCGATCCGCAGACCATGCGCCGGACGCTCAAGGCCACCGAAGACCACTGGGACCTGCGCCAGACCTGGGGCTGGGACTTCCCGATGGTGGCCATGACCGCCGCCCGCCTGGGGCAGCCGGAGGACGCGGTCGACTGGCTGTTCAAGGACCTGAAGAACAACCAGTGGGGCGTCACCGGCATGACGCCGCGCGTCCACGCCGACGAGCACGCCATCGCCTTCACGCCCGGCGCGCCCGGCGGGGTCGGTCCCGACGGTCCGGGGTATCGCCGCGCGGCCGAGACCTATTTCCCGTCCAACGGTTCGCTGCTTCTGGCCGTCGGCATGATGGCCGCCGGCTGGGACGGCTCCAAGGGGCCCGCCCCCGGCTTCCCCCGGTCCGGCTGGACCGTCCGCGCGGAGGGGCTGACGCCCCTGCCCTAGCCTCTTTCGTCCTCCCCCTGCGGCCGGCGTCCCGGCGTCGGCCGCCCTTTTTCCAGGTGCAGTTCCATGACCCGGCCTCTGGTTTTTCACGACGACCGCCTGTTCCCGGCCGACGAGCGCACGCGGGGGATCGCCCGGGCGCTGTACGGCCAGGTCAAGGCCCTGCCGATCATCAGCCCGCACGGCCACACCGACCCGGCCTGGTTCGCGGCCAACGCGCCCTTCGAGGACGCCACCGATCTGCTCTTGGCGCCGGACCACTATCTCTTCCGCATGCTCTACAGCCAGGGCGTCTCGCTGGACGCCCTGAAGGTGCGCTCCAAGGCCGGGGTGCCCAGCACCGACCCGCGCGAGGCCTGGCGGCTGCTGGCCCAGAACTTCCACCTCTTCCGCGGCACCCCGTCCTGGCTGTGGCTCAACCACGTGTTCAGCCAGGTGTTCGGGATCAAGGTGTTCCTGAGCGCGGAGACCTCCGACCTCTATTTCGACACCATCAACGAAGCCCTGGCCACCGAGGCGTTTAGGCCCCGGGCGCTCTTCGACCGCTTCAATATCGAGACCCTGGCCACCACCGAGGGCCCGCAGGATCGGCTCGAGCACCACAAGGCCATCCGCGAGAGCGGCTGGGGCGGCCACGTGGTCACCGCCTATCGCCCCGACGCGGTCATCGACTTCGAGGACGAACGCTTCGGCCGATCGTTCGAGCGCTTCGCCGAGGTCAGCGGCCAGGACGTCACGACCTGGAAGGGCTATCTGGAAGGTCACCGCCTGCGCCGCCAGGCCTTCATCGCCGCCGGGGCCACGTCTTCGGACCACGGCCACCCGACCGCCGCCACCGCCGACCTCAGCTCGGTCGAGGCCGAGGCCCTGTTCCAGAGCCTGCTGAAGGGCGATGTCACCCCAGCCAAGGCCGAGCTGTTCCGCGCCCAGATGCTGACCGAGATGGCCCGCATGAGCCTGGACGACGGCCTGGTCATGCAGATCCACCCCGGCTCGCACCGCAACCACAATGTCGGGCTTCTGGCCAGCCATGGCCGCGACAAGGGCGCCGACATCCCCATGCGCACCGAATATGTCGAGGCCCTCAAGCCGCTGCTGACCAAGTTCGGCAACGACCCGCGCCTGTCGATCATCCTCTTCACCCTGGACGAGACGGTCTACAGCCGGGAGCTGGCCCCGCTGGCCGGCCACTATCCGGTGCTGAAGCTGGGCCCGTCCTGGTGGTTCCACGACAGCCCCGAGGGCATGATGCGGTTCCGCGAGCAGGTCACCGAGACCGCCGGCTTCTACAACACCGTCGGCTTCAACGACGACACCCGCGCGTTCCTGTCTATCCCCGCCCGCCACGACGTGGCCCGCCGCGTCGACAGCGCGTTCCTGGCCCGCATGGTCGCCGAGCACCGCATGGACGAGGTCGAGGCCGCCGAGCTCATCGTCGACCTCACCTACACCCTGCCCAAACGCGCCTACAAACTCGACCAACGGCCCGACTGGGCCCGGCCCGTCGCGGCGGGTTGACGCTCAAACTCCAAACTATAAGATATTATTCCATAATGTGAGACTTTAGATCTCACCGGAGGGGACGACGCCATGACACCCAACCCGCTGCTCGGCGTGCTGTTTCACTGGTTGGGCGGGCTGTCGTCCGCCAGCTTCTACGTCCCCTATCGCGGCGTGCGCCGCTGGTCGTGGGAGATCTTCTGGCTGACCGGCGGGATCTTCAGCTGGCTGCTGGCCCCCTGGCTGTTCGCCGCCCTCCAGACCCACGACCTGCTGGGCGTGATGGCCCAGGTCCCGCCGAAGATCGTCGGGCTGTGCGTGATGTTCGGCGTGCTGTGGGGCTTCGGCGGCCTGACCTACGGCCTGACCATGCGGTATCTCGGCCTGTCCCTGGGCATGGCCGTGGTGCTGGGCCTGTGCACGGTGTTCGGCACCCTGGTCCCACCGCTCGTCCGGGGCCAGTTCGGTGAGACCCTGCTGGGTACGCTGTCGGGGCGGATCATCCTGCTGGGCCTGCTGGTCACCCTGGCCGGCATCGTCGTGGTCGCCTGGGCCGGGGCCAAGAAGGACGCCGCCCTGTCGCCCGAGCAGAAGAAGGCCGCCGTCGCCGAGTTCGACTTCCGCAAGGGCATCGCCGTGGCGGTGTTCTCGGGGATCATGTCGGCCTGCTTCGCCTTCGGCCTGTCGGCCGGCGAGCCGATCAAGGCCCTGACCGCGGCGGCCGGCACCGGCCCGTTGTGGACCGGCCTGCCCACCCTGTGCCTGGTGATGTTCGGCGGCCTGATCACCAACGGCGTCTGGTGCGCCTGGCTGATCTTCAAGAACCGCAGCGCCGGCCAGTGGCTGGGCGCGGTCAGCCCCGCCGAGGCGGCCGACAAGCCCGAGGTCGCCGCGCTGAAGCGCTCGCCGTTGGCGGCCAACTACCTGCTGTGCGCGGTGGCGGGCACGGCCTGGTACTTCCAGTTCTTCTTCTACACGATGGGCGAGAGCCAGATGGGCCGGTTCGGCTTCTCCAGCTGGACCCTGCACATGGCCTCGATCATCATCTTCGGCACGCTGTGGGGCTTCGCCTTCCGCGAATGGAAGGACGCCCGTCCAGGGGTCAAGGCCATGGTCTGGACCGGCGTGGCCCTGCTGGTCGGCGCCACGGTGATCATCGGCTACGGCAACCGCCTGGGCGGCTAGGGGGCCAGGCGAGACGGGTTGAACCCCAGGGCCATGCCGATCTCCAGGGCGGCCGCGACCACCTGGGGGACCAGCTCGGCCATCCGCGCCTCGTCCATGTACTGCGGGACGCTGGACAGGCTGATGGCGGCGACGATCGCGCCGCTGGCGTCGCGGATCGGGGCGGCGATGCAGCGGATGCTGTCGCCGCCGTCCTCCAGGTGCAGCGCGTGGCCGGTCCGTCGGGCGGCCTCCATGTCGCGCTGGAAGGTCGCCGCCTGGAGCGCGTCCGGCGCGTCGGCGAACAGGGCGGCCCAACGCTGCGGCGAGGCGTCGATCAGCAGGGCGCGGCCCAGGGCCGTGTCGCGGATGCGGTTGCGGTCGCCCACCCGGTGGCGGATCTCCAGCCGGCGCCGGCCCGGGACCTGGGCGACATAGAGCACGTCGTCGCCGGACGGCGTCCCCAGGTTGGCCGCGTCCTGGGTGTCGGCCGCCAGGGCCGCCAGCACCGGCCGCGCCACCTCGGCCACGCCCAGCCGCTCGCTGGCCTGGTGGCCCAGCTGGACCAGCCGGCCGCCCAGCCGATAGTCGCGCCCGACCGCCGACAGCAGGCCGCGATCGACCAGGGCCGAGGCCAGGCGATGGGTGGTGCTGCGGGTCAGGCCGACGCGCTCCTCGAAGGCCTTGAGGCTATGGGCGCCCTCGGCCACGGCTTCCAGGATGTCCAGGGCCCGATGCAGGGTCTGGCTGGCGCGATCCGCCGCGGCGGAGACTTGGGGGGCGGCTGAATCCGACAAGGGGGCGTCCTATCCCGATCACGCCCTTAGATAGCATCGCAACGCCGATTCCGGCGATGGCCAACCGCCGATCCGCCCGTCTCCGCGCCCCATTTTCCAAGGGCGCCCGAACCGTGACCGGAGGAACTTCACCGGCCGCGCATCGGTTCACCAAGGGCGAGACATGGAGGAACCCGATGTCCAAAGCCCCGCCCATCCCGCCCGAGCAACGGGCCTTCAAGGGCCAGAAGCCGCAGATCGAAGGCCAGGGCGGTCACGACGACCTGCAGTCGCCCGATCCCGGCAACGCCGACGTGAACCTTCAGGAGCAGGGCCGCCACGGCAACCTGCGCCAGAACACCAGCCATTCCGGCAACGTGCAGGACCGCTGAGGGGCGCCCTCTCCCAGAGGGAGAGGGAGGGACCCAAGCGCAGCTTGGGAGGGTGAGGGGTTACACCCTCACCGCTTTCTCTCAGTCGCTTTGCCGGCACGCCGTCGAACGTCGTACCCCCTCACCCTCCCACGCCTTCGGCGCGGGCCCCGCCCTCTCCCCATGGGAGAGGGAGCCTTCTCACGCCGCCACCCGCACTTCCGGCGCGAAGTCGGGGTAGTAGCCCGCCATCATCCGCTCGGCGAAGGCCACCAGGTTGGGCAGGGCCTCGGCCCGGCGACGCAGCGGCGAGTCGAAGAACGGCGTCAGGATCTGGGCCAGCATGGCGAAGACGATGGCGTCGACGCTGGTGGGCCGGTGGCCCATCATGAACGACTTGTTCCCCAGCATCTCCGACAGGGCGTTCAGCGACCAGGCGCCCAGCTCCACGATCTCGTCGGGCGAATGGCGGCCCATGCCGACGGACTTCAGGGTGGTCTGCACCGTGTCCAACAGGCCGTCGATGGCGTCGGCCCGCGCCTCGCCCGGCATGCCGTCGAACCAGCGCGCCGGACCCTTGGCGAAATTGTCGTCGTCGAAGAACCGGAAATGGCAGCTGGCCCAGCCCAGGTGGTTCTCGACCATCCGCTCGATCGCCCAGGCCTGGCCGCGCTGGGCCTTGGGCAGGCCCGCGTCCAGGTCGACGCCGTAGCTGCGCTCGATATAGGCGCGGATGAAGGTGGAGTCGGCGACCTTGATCCCGTCGTCGTCGATCCACGGCAGCTGGCCCTTGGGCGAGGTCTCGGGATGGGCCGGGACCTTCTCGTACCAGAGGCCCGCCATCTTCAGGTGGATCTCGGTCTTGGTGACATAGGGGCTGCCCTCGGGCAGGCCGTAGGCGGGTCCGGCGCAGTAGAGCGTGATCATGGTGGTCTCTCCCTGTTGAGCGAGCCGCTTGGGCGGGCTTCCGAGCCGCCTCTGGAAGCCGCCGTATTGCGACAATCGGACGCTACCGCCATCCTGCTGCCAGCATGCTGTCAGCATCGGTCGAGCACAGTGAAGCCATGAGACGCGCCGAACGCCTTTTCCAGATCATCCAGATCCTCCGCCGCAGCCGCCAGCCGGTGACGGCCGACGCCATGGCGTCCGAGCTGGAGACCTCCAAACGCAGCGTTTATCGCGATATCGCCGCCCTGATCGGCCAGAGGGCGCCCATCCGCGGCGAGGCGGGCGTCGGCTACGTGCTGGAGGCCGGATACGACATGCCGCCCCTGATGCTGACACCCGACGAGATCGAGGCCGCCGTGCTGGGGGCCCAGTGGGTCGCCGGACGCGGCGATCCCGTCCTGGCCACGGCCGCCAACGACCTGATCGCCAAGATCGCCGCCGCCGTCCCCGAACAGCTGCGCCCTTACGTCCTGCAGCCGGCCACCGAGGCCTCGCGCGCCTGGAAGGCCCTGCCCGACGGGATCGACATCGCCCAGACCCGGGCCTGGATCCACGCCGGCCGCAAGATCCGCCTGGACTATCGCGACGAGAAGGGCGCGGTCAGCCAGCGCGTCGTCTGGCCGGTGACGGTGGGCTATCTGGAGACCGTCCGCCTGCTGATCGCCTGGTGCGAACTGCGCAACGACTTCCGCAACTTCCGCACCGACCGGGTCGAGCACGCCGAGTTCCTGGACGAACGCCACGGCCAGCGGCCCGGCGTGCTGCGGGCGAAATGGCAGCGGGCGCTGGAGGAGGAGCGCAAGCGCTGGCGCGAGGCCAACGGCGGAAGCTGCTAGTCCTTGGGCTGGAAGGCGGCCAGGATCTGGTCGCCCTTGCCGTCGCAGTTCCAGTCGGCCGAAACGACGCCGGTCCTGGGATTGTACAGCGCCCCGGCGTCGACCAGGCCGTCGCCGTCGCGATCCGCGTAGAGATGGCGCTGGGTCAGGGCGCGATAGTCGCCCTTGCGGCTGTAGACCTTGGTCCGCCCCAGCGTCCAGACCATGGCCAGGGACTTCATCTCGACCCTCTCGCCGCCGAAGCCGCCCCACAGCTTCAGGCGGGTCTCGGCGAGACTGACACCCAGGCGGTCGGAGTCGGCGTGTTGGGTGTAGGACGGGAAGGTCGGCTTGGGCAGGTGGGCCCGAAGGTCGTCGACCGCCGTGGTCGAGCCCGTCGAAACGGCCAGCAGCGCGACAAGCATCATCATGGACAAAGCCCCCTATCCACGGTCCCGGCGAACACCATGGGCACGGAAAGCCTAGATTCCGTGACGCTTGGCGAAGGCCACGAACAGGTCCGGCCAGGCCGCCACCGTCTTGCCGGCGATCGAGCGCAGGCCGAAGCCGTGGCCGCCTTCCTCGAAGACGTGCATCTCGGCCGGGATCGCCTTGGCGCGCAGGGCGGTGAACATCATGATCGTGTTGGCTACCGGCACGGTCTTGTCGTCGGCGGCGTGGACCAGGATCACCGGCGGTTCGCGGCCGGTCACGGTCTGGTCGGGCGAGTAGGCCGTGATCTGCTCCGGGCTGGGCGAGGCGCCCAGCAGCTGCTTGCGCGAACCGGCGTGGACCGGGCCGTCGGCCATCGAGACCACCGGGTACATCAGGCACGACAGGTCGGGCCGGGCCGACAGGTCGTCGACGGCGTCGACGCGGTCATAGACCTTGGCCTCGAAGCGCACGGTCAGGCTGGCGGCCAGGTGCCCGCCGGCCGAGAAGCCCATGATCGCCACGCGGGCGGGGTCGAAGCCCATGGCCTTGGCCTTCGAGCGGGCCAGGCGCAGGCCGCGCTGGGCGTCCTGCAGCGGCGCGTCGGGGCCCGCGCCCCAGCCGTCGCCGGGCAGGCGGTACAGCAGGACGAAGCAGGTGTAGCCGTGATCGGCCAGCCAGCGGGCGGTTTCGAAGCCCTCCTTGTCGGTGACCACGCGCTCGTAGCCGCCGCCGGGCATCAGCACCACCGCCGCGCCGTTCGGCTTGGCCGGGCGGAACACGGTCAGGGTCGGCTTGCGGGTGTGGGTGACGGCGCGGTCGCGCAGGCCGCCGGCGACGGTGCGGTCGATCAGCGTCTCGACGGCGGTGACGCCGGCCGAGCCGGGCGGATCGCCGGGCCAAAGGGGCAGGACTTCGGTGGGGTCCATCGGGGCCTTCGCGGGCTTGGTCTGGGCCGCGGCGGCGCTGGCCAGCAACGATGTCAGCAGGCCGCCCGTCAAGGTGGCCAGGGTTCCCCGGCGATTGAACAATGCGACCTCCCTAAGCGACGCGCGAGGACCGTAGGGCGGGGCTGCGGTCCGGGCAAGTCACCGGTGTCATTCCTTCAAACCGTCATCCTCGGACTTGTTCCGAGGATCCCTCGTTCAACCGCGAAGAAGGTTGATCCATGGAGCGGTGAGGCCGCGGATCAATCAGAAACGGCAAACAGACGGACAGAGGGGTCCTCGGAACAAGTCCGAGGATGACGGGCGTTTGAGAGCGTTACGAACGCGCGAACTTCAGGTGGTGCAGCACGATCCCGCTGGTGGTGGCTACGTTAAGGGAGTCGAAGCCGCCCGCCATCGGGATTCCGACGGTCCGCACGCGGTCCATCACGGAGCGGGACAGGCCCGGTCCCTCCGCCCCCAGCAGCACCGCGGCCCGCGCCGGCGGATCGAGCCGCGCCAGGGTCTCGCCGGCGGCCGGGCTGAGGGCCAGGCCCTGGAAACCGTGGCGCTCCAGCAGGTCGACCACGTCCTGGCCCGGCGCCAGCCAGGCGGTGGAGACGCTCAGCGTCGCGCCGATCGAGACCCGGATGGCCTTGCGATAGAACGGGTCGCAGCAGTCGCCGTCCAGGATCACCCCGTCGACGCCGAAGGCGGCGGCGTTGCGGAAGATGCCGCCCAGATTGTCATGGTTGGCGATGCCCATCAGCACCAGCACCACCGCGCGAGGCCCGGCTCGCGCCAGCAGCGTCTCGGCCGACAGCGGCGCGGGCTTCTCGCCCACCGCCAGCACGCCGCGATGCAGGTGGAAGCCGGCGATGGCGTCCAGCACGGCCTGGCCGGCGGCGTAGACGGGAACGCCCTCGGGCACTCCGGCGAACACCTCGCCCAGCTTGTCGGCCCGCTTGCCGTCGATCAGCAGCGAGCGGACCCGTTCCGGCGCGTCGCGGACGAAGGCGCGCAGCACCGTCTCGCCCTCGGCGATGAACAGCCCCTGGCGGCCGACCAGGTCGCGCTCCTTGATGTCGCGATAGGCCGCGACGCGCGGGTCGTCCGGATCGTCGATGGGGATCAGGTCGGCCAATGAACCCTCGGAAACGGCTTAACGCACGCCCCGTATCGGAAGGATGGCCAGACCGCCAGCCGCCGCGAGGCCGGCCGCCACCAGATAGAGGGCGTGATAGTTCACGTGGGCCGGGCCCAGCACCCACATGGCCAGGATCGGGGCCATGGCCTGGGGCAAGGTGTTGGCCAGGTTGATCACCCCCAGGTCCTTGCCGGCGTCCTTCTGCGAGGGCAGCACCTGGCTGACCAGGGCGATGTCGACGGCGTAGTAGCAGCCCACCGCGCAGCCGAAGATCACGAAGCCCGCCACCACCACCGGCCAGCCGGGCACCATCGAGAACACGATCATGGCCGCCGCCAGCGTCAGGGCCGCCCCCGCCGCGAACAGCTTGCGGCGTTTCAGGCGGTCGGAAAGCATGCCGCCCAGCATGCCGCAGGCGACGTTGGCGCAGGTGGCAACGGTGGTCAGCAGGGCCATGCCCTGCTCGGCGCGGCGTCCTGGGAACAGGTCGGGATAGTGCAGCGCGTCCTGCAGGTAGAACAGCATGTAGCACTGGGTCAGGGTGATCGCGACCAGCACCATGAACCGGCTGACCCAGGCCAGGGCGAAGTCGGGATAGGCCCGCGGATTGATCCAGAACCCGGCCAGGAACTCGCGCCAGTCGAACGGCGGCCGCTCGCCGCGCGGCAGCGGCGGGTCGTTCAGGGCCAGGGCGAACGGGGCGATGGCGATCAGCAGCACCACGCCGATGGCGAAATAGCGCGAGGCCTCGCCGACCAGCAGGCCGCCCACGAGGATGGCCCCGGCCATGGCGCCGATCGGATGGCCCAGGCTGAGGAAGGCCGCCACCCTGCCCTTCTGGGCGTCGGGCACCCGGTCGGGCAGCACCGCCAGCAGGGCCGAGAACAGCAGGTTGAAGGCCAGCTGGAAGCAGACGACCCCAGCCATCAGGTGGGCCGCGTTCCGCGCCATCATGATCAGGAAGTACGAAGCGACCGTGCCCAGGGCGCCGACCACCATCCACGGACGACGGCGGCCGAAGCGCGAGGTCGTGCGGTCGCTGATCGCGCCGGCCAGCAGGTTGGCGAAGCTGGCGGTGATCGAACCCAGGATGGCGACCTGGCTCAGCACCACGGCCTTGTTGGCCGAATCGATGACCTCGGCCTTCAGCGGAAGCAGCACCTGGAACAGGGGCATGAAACTGACATAGGCCCCGATCTGGGCCAGGGTGAAGGCGGCGATGAAGCTCGGCTTCACGGGTGTTGTCGGTCTTGCCCTGTCGATCCCGATCGCCTCCGCCGCTGTCATCACGCCTCCCCGCACACACGCGGTCTTCGCCGCGATTGGCTCGGACACTGGCCTTCCGCGCGGGGGGACACAAGCCGCCAGACGCGACAAAGCTCGCACTACGACGTTTGACAGCGCAATTTTTTCAGTCGCGAGCGTCGCCTTATGGCGCGCAGTTGCTCTAGGCTGCCGGAATGGAGATGAGTCCAAGCAAACTGGACCCACGAAGCGGGAGTTGGGCGAGCTGATGGCGTCGGTGACGATCTATGACGTTGCGGCGCGCGCCGACGTGTCGATCAAGACCGTCTCCCGCGTGATGAACAACGAGCCCAACGTGCGTCCGCAGATGCGCGAGCGCGTCCTGGAGGCCGCCGCCGCCCTGGGCTACGCGCCCAACCTGTCGGCCCGCAGCCTGGCCGGCTCGCGCTCGTTCGTGATCGCCGTCTTCGTCGACGCCTCCCTGACCCTGGACCACTGGCGCAGCGAGCGCGGGTCAGACTACCTGCAGCGCATCCAGCTGGGCGCCACGGTCGAGACCCGGCAGGCCGGCTATCACCTGCTGGTCGAGCTGATCGACCACGACGGGCCCCGGGTGCGCCAGGAGGTCGGCGCCCTGCTGGCCGCCCTCAAGCCCGACGGGGTGATCCTGACCCCGCCGTCGTGCGACAACGAGGTGGTGCTGGAGCTGCTCGACAAGGCCGGCACGCCCTATGTCCGCCTCGGCCCGGAAAAGCCCGAGGGCCTGGGTCCGCGCGTGCACATGGACGACGTCGCCGCCGCCCGCGAGATGACCGAGCACCTGGCCGACCAGGGCCACACGCGCATCGGCTTCATCATGGGCGACCCGCGCTACGGCGCCGCCCCGGCCCGCCGCGAGGGCTATGTCGCCGCCATGAAGGCGCGCGGCCTGAAGGTGGACAAGGCCTGGATCCGCGACGGCGACTTCACCTTCGAGTCCGGACACAAGGCGGCGAGCGCCCTGCTGGCCCTGCCCGACCGGCCCACGGCGATCTTCGCCTCCAACGACGACATGGCCCTGGGCGCCCTGGCGGCCGCGGCCGAGGCCGATCTGTCCGTCCCCGGCGACGTCTCCGTCGCGGGCTTCGATGACAGCCCTGTCTCGCGCCTCAGCCGTCCGCAGCTGACCACGATCCGCCAGCCGCTGGTCGAGATGTCGACCCTGGCGACCAAGATGCTGATCAGCGGGGTCGCCCGCAATTCCGGGACCGAGCAGCGGCCGCGCGACGAGCTGCTGCCCTTCACCCTGATCCACCGCGCCTCGACGGCGGCGCCGAAGGGCTAGGCGCGCTCAGCCCGCGGCGGCCCGCGCCTTCTCCAACCGGGCCATGGCGTAGAAGATCAGCAGGCTGGTCACCACCAGCACGCCGGCCAGGGCCAGCATGGGCGCCAGGTTGCTGCCCGTCGCGTCGCGCACCATCGGCACCAGGTTCTGGGCGATGAAGCCGCCCAGATTGCCGATCGCGTTGATCGCCGCGATGCCGGCCGCCGCGCGCGGTCCGCTGAGGAAGCTGGGCGGCAGGCTCCAGAACACCGGCTGGGCCGAGAAGATGGCCGGGGCGGCGATGCACAGCATGGCGAACTTCAGGGCCGCGCCCGGCAGGACCACGCTCAGGGTCAAGGCGACCGCGGCCACCAGGCAGGGCCCGGCGATGTGCCAGGCGCTGGCGCCGTGCCGCGCGGCGTGGCGCGGCACGAACCACAGCGCCGCCCCGACCAGGATCCAGGGGATCACGTTGATGAACCCGTTGACGGTGTTGGAGACGCCGAACGACTTGACGATCGTCGGCAGCCAGTAGCTGAGGCCGTAGGCGCCCAGCGGCATGCCGATATAGAGGCCGGCCAGCAGCAGGACGCGCGGGTCGAAGATCGCCTTCCAGGCCCCGCGATGGTCGTCGACCACCCCGCCCTTCTCCGCGTCCAGGACGCCGGCCAGCCAGGTCTTCTCGGCCTGCGGCAGCCAGCGGGCCTGGTTCGGGCCGTCCGGCAGGCGCCACAGGACATAGGGGGCCAGCAGCACGGCCGGGACGCCGGTGACCAGGAACACCCATTGCCAGCCGGCCAGGCCCAGCGTGCCGTCCAGGTCCAGCAGCAGCCCGCCCACCGCCGCCCCGACGGCGTTGGCCAGGGCGCTGGCGATCATGAACAGGCCCACCATCCGGGCGCGATGCGCCTGGGGGTACCAGAGGGTCAGGACGTAGAGCACGCCGGGGAAGAACCCCGCCTCGGTCACCCCCAGCAGGAACCGCAGGACGTAGAACATCGCCGCGTTCTGGGTGAAGCCCAGCGCCAGGGTGACCAGGCCCCAGGTGAACATGATCCGCGCGAACCAGACCCGCGCGCCCACCCGGGCCAGGATCAGGTTCGACGGCGCCTCGAACAGGAAGTAGCCGATGAAGAACAGCGACGCGCCCAGGCCGTAGGCGGCCTCGCTGAGCCCCAGGGCCTGGACCATGTCGAGCTTGGCGTAGGAGACGTTCTGCCGGTCGATATAGGCGATCAGGTACATCAGGCAGAACAGCGGCATCAGCCGCCGCGTCACCCGCCCGACCGTCGCGCGTTCCATGTCGGGGGACGGATCAGGCATGCGGGGACCTCTCTTGAACTGTCGTGTCCGCGACCGGGACGGGGCGTCCGGGCGGGGCGGCGGATTGGCGCTGGATCAGGGCGTGGTCCAGCACGTAGTCGGCGGGAGCCTTCGCGGCGGGCTCGGTCGAGCGCAGGGCGCGCAGCAGCCGGTCCAGCGCCACGGCCGCCATCTGGCGCACCGGCTGGCGGACGGTGGTGAGCGGCGGCCACAGCGTGGTGGCCACGGTCGTGTCGTCGTACCCGACCACGGTCAGGTCGGCCGGCACGTCGAGATGGCGGCGGTGGGCCACCGAGACGGCGGCGGCGGCCATGTCGTCGTTGCTGGCGAAGATCGCGGTGGGCGGCGTGTCGGACTCCAGCAGCTGCTCGGCGGCGCACAGGCCCGAAGCATAGGTGAAGGCGCCCGGGGCCAGGATCAGTTCGGCCCCCTTCACCTGAGCGACCGCCGCCCGCGCGCCCTCCAGGCGCTCGGCGCTGGAGGTCTGGTCGGGGTTGCCGGTGATGAAGCCGATGCGGCGATGACCGAGGTCCAGAAGGTGCTTGGTCAAGGCCTGGCTGGCCTGGCGGTCGTCGATGCGGACGTTGATCGCGTCGGCCGGGGAACGTCCCGCGGCGACCACCGCGACGGGCAGGTTGGCGGAACGGAGCACCTCGCGCACGATGACGCACTCGCCCAGCGGCGGGGCCAGGACCACGCCCTGGACGCCCGAGCCCAGCAGCCTCTGCAGCTCGTGCGGCGCCGGCGGCTGGCCGTTCTCGCCCCGCAGCAGGATCAGCCGCGCGCCGGCGTTGGTCGCCTCCTCGAACACGCCGATCAGGAAGTCGCTCATGAAGGCGGCGCTGGGATTGGAATAGATCACCCCGATCCGCAGCTCGCCGGCCATGACTAGGTTGCGGGCGGCCAGGTTGGGCTCGTAGCTCAGTTCTCGGATCGCGGCCTGGACGGCCAGGCGTGTCGGCTCGCGGACCCGGGCGTCGCCGTTGATCACCCGCGACACCGTCATGCGCGAGACGCCGGCCAGCTGGGCGACGTCGACGAGGGTGGCGCCCCGGGCGCGCTCCAGCCTGCTCAAGGGACAACCTTCTGAAGGTCCGCCGACGCCACGGCGACGAGGTGTTGGTCCGATCGTCGAGGTCGCAACCCCGACGCCGGGCCATAGGGGCGTGACGCGCCCGATAAGGCAAGCGCGAGACGGCCCAGCTTCGGACGAGCGCTTCCAGCGGGCTTCCCGGCCGTCAAAAAAGTGCGCCCGGATCGACGCGGCAGGAGAGCCGTTTCGATCCGGGCGGCGCCGCCCAGGGGGAGGTGGTGGAAGCGGCTCAAGTTAGAATTCGTAGCGAAGACCGACGTGGTAGAACCGGCCCAGCAGGTCGTAGAGCGCCGGGTTGGCGTCGAGACCGGTATTGGTCTGCGGCGAGGGCGTCGGATCCTTGTTGAACAGGTTGGCGACCTTGAAATAGGCCTTCAGACCATCCCTGACCTCGTACGAACCGCTGAGGTCGACATAGGTCGCGCCCTTCATCCGGTTGTAGTCGATCGTCGGATAGTTGTTGTTGTCCGCCGCGCTTCTGCCGGTCGGGCAGCTGCCGGGGGCGCACTCGATGTACTGGCCGCCGATGACACCGTCGCTGAACCAGCGCTCCTGCAGGCTGAGCATGAACCGGTCGGAGGTCCAGGTCTGCACGGCCAGCACCTTCCAGTCCGGCGTGTTGCCCGAATTCTGGCCCGCGCTGTCGATGACGGAGCCGCCGGGGAAGCCCTGATTGGTGACGTACTTGTGCACGTTCGTCGCCAGGGCGCGCAGGTCGAAGTGGCCCGGCACGCCCGGCATATCGAAGCGGTAGCTGGCCTCCATGTCGAAGCCGCTCGTCTTGATCGAGGCCAGGTTGAACACCTGGGCGGTCACGAACGGGGAAGGCTGGTTGAGGTTGAAGTTGCCGCAGTACTGCGTCAGGCCCGCATAGCAGAAGTTGACGACCTGCTGGGCGCTGAGGCTGGAGATGCCGCCGTTCAGCACGATGTTGTACCAGTCGACGGAGGCGCTGAAGCCGGGGAACCACTTCGGGTTGGAAAGGACCACGCCAAGCGAGACGTTCTTGGCGATTTCCGGCTTCAGGTCCGGGTTGCCGATCACGTTCTGCAAGAGCGTCAGCGCGCCGGGTCCCGCCGGTTGACCCGCGGGGGGCGTGCCGGTGGAGGGAATGGTGAAGTTGGGCTGCGTCGTGGTGACCGGCGCGGCGAACAGTTCCGACAGGTTGGGCGCCCGCACGTCGCGCGAGGTGACCGCCCGCAGGCGGATCCCCTCCAGCGGCGTGTCCCAGGTGCCGCCGACCTTCCAGGTATAGACGGTGCCCGAGGTGCTGTAGTCGGTCCAGCGGCCGGCCATGTTGAGGTTGGCCTTGCCGGCGGCTTCGGAGTCCACCAGCGGCACGTTCACTTCCGCATAGGCTTCCTTGACGCTGTATTTGCCGGCGCCCGAGTGATAGTTGCCCGCGAACCAGTTGTTGCCCTGGGTGTTCAGGATCGGGTCGGCCGGATAGTCGACGGTGTAGGGCGAGGCCGCCGAACCGTCGCCGTAGGGGTCGCCCTGGACGTGGTACTGCTCGCGGCGATATTCGGCGCCGACGGCCAGCGAGATCGGGCCGGCCCAGCCCTGGATCGGCTCGCCGGTGACGTTGATGCTGGCCACGTCCTGCTTCTGGACCGAGTGCTGGTACGGGCCGTTCTTCGGGGTGATGTAGGCCAGGGCCGCGTCGCTGGGCGTCTGGCCGCCGAACACGTTGATCGGCTGGCACCCGTTGGCCCGCGCGGTCGCGTCGGCGCAGACGATCTGGCCGTTCAGCAGGACCGCCTGGACGGCCTGCCGGTAGCGCGGGGTCAGCAGGATGTCGCGGACATGGATGTTCGTCGTGTTCTGGCCGTGCGTGTAGTAGGCGTCGTACGACCAGTCCTTGTCGAAGGCGTTGAACTTGCCGTCGGCGCCGATCACCGCGCGGACCTGGGTCCGGGTCGGATGGACCGAGATGTTCCGCGGCAGCAGCGCGTTGCTGGTGCCGAAGGTGAACTGGGTGATGCCGTTGTTGGCGCAGGCCGTGACGACCGAAGCCGGCAGGTACGGGTTGGAGCACTGCAGCGTCAGGCCGGTCGTGGCCGCGCCCGGATTGGGCTGGTTGGCGCTCTCGACGCGGGCGACGTTCAGGGTGCCGTAGATCTCGTTGTTGTCGTCGATGTCGTAGGCGACGCGGGTATAGCCGTTCAGGCGCTTGATCTCGGACTGCAGCGACGTGCCGACGCCGACGTTGCCCGACAGATCGCCGCCGACGCAGAAGCCGCCGTTCGAGTAGCAGTTGGTCACGTTGCCGGCGGCGTTCTTAACCGGCACGCCGTTCGAGCCGTACTGGAACTGGAACGGATTGCCGGCCTTGTCGAAGGCGGTGCCCTGCAGCGGCCCGGCGCTGATCAGGCCGTACTTGGTGTACTGATAGGCCTGGGCGTGCTCGCGATAGAGGTACTGCGGCGAGCCGTCGTTGGTGACGCCGCGGTTGACCAGGGTGGCGGTCGTGTACCAGTCGCGGTCGCCGGGCGCGTCCTCGCCGAACCCGCCGGCCGGAACGCCTTCCTCGTCATCATATTCGCCGCTGAGCTGCACGTGCAGCTTGCCGCCCATGAAGGACTTGCCGACCGCGACCTGGGCCAGGAACTGCTCGTTGTCGCCGTAGGTGGTGACGCCGGCCGCGAAGTTCGACTTGAAGCCCTCGAAGCGCTTGTCGGTGATGAAGTTGACCACGCCGCCGACCGCGTCCGAGCCGTACGAGGCCGAGGCGCCGCCGTTCACGACGTCGACGCGCTGGACCAGCAGTTGCGGGAACAGGCTGATGTCGGGGACGCCCGTGACGTTGGCCGGGACCACGCGCTGGCCGTCCAGCAGGGTCAGGGTCCGGATGGTGCCGAGGCCCCGCAGCGAGAACGAGGAGAGGCCCTGCTGGCCGCTCGAGGTGCTGAAGGTGCCCGTCGTCGCGCCGGTCGACCCCTGCAAGGAGGGCAGCTGGGCGATGGTGGTGAAGACGTTCGGCTCGGCGTTGCGTTGCAGATCCGCCTCGCCCAGGGCCTGGGTCGGCGTGGGGGCGGTGAAGTTGGTGGATTTGATCCGGCTGCCGGTGACGATGATCGTCTCCACGGTCGAGGATTCCTGCGCGGCGGCAGGCGCCGGCGCGGACGGCGCCGTCTGGGCGCTCGCGGCCCCCGCCATCGCCATCAACGCCACCGCGCTCGTCGCGAACAGAGCGCTCAAATAGGACGGTCCCCCGCCGGCGCGACCAACACCACTCATCCTGCTGCCTCCCTCATTTTCGTTGAGTCCATCGACCGATGGCCTTGAGGGAATTTGTCAGGCTAGCCGCGGGCAAACCATTAGACCATGGTCGTAGTCCCGGGCCGCGAGGGCGGCTTCAGCGCCCTCGCACCGCGTAAAGCGCGTGATGGGTCAGGACGAACAGGGTCCGCTTGTCCGCTCCGCCGAAGACCAGTTGCAGCGGCCGCTCGGGCACGTCGATGCGGCCCAGCTCCCGCCCGTCGGGGGCGTAGACGAAGACCTGGCCGTTGGCGACATAGACCCGCCCTTCCGGATCGGTCGCGACGCTCTCGCCGCCCCGATCGGCGAAGACCTTCAGGTCCGTCACCTCGCCCTGGGGCCCGACCAGGCCGCTGTAGGTCTTGTTCTCGGAACTGTTGGCGACGAACACCCGCTGGCCCGGCTTGGCCGTGGTGAAGCCGTAGGTGTCCAGCGAGTCCGAGAAGCGCAGGCCCCGGTAGTCGGGCGGTCCCTGCTGGAAGACGCGGTAGGCCGGCAAGGCCAGGCTGCCGTCGGGCGAGACGTATTCCTTGGCCTTGGGCAGCGCCATGTCGCGGGCGAACAGCTGGGCCAGGGTCGTGAACTGGTAGGTCTCCGGATCCAGCTGGTCCTTGAACTCGGCGTTGTTCCACCAGTTGACCGGCAGCACGGTCGCCGCCCCGGCATGGTCGGCGGCCGGGGTCGGCGCGATCACCGCGACCTCGGTGTCGGGGCTGCCCGGCTTGAAGCTGTAGACCGTGCCGTCGCGGCCGTCGGACGACAGGACCAGCAGGTTCCCCGAGCCGTCGACGGCCAGGTTGATCGGGTCCAGCGTGTTGTCGCGCACGATCGACAGCTTGCGCGCGTCCGACCAGCTGTAGATGCGCTGGTGGCGGCGGTCGGTGAAGTAGAGCGTCCCGGCCGCGTCCACGGCGCCGCCGCCCAGCGAGAAGAAGCCGTCGCCCAGCTTCTCGATCCGGGCCCCGGCGGGGAAGATCGAGGGCGTGACCGGCGACGGGTGGGCGGTCAGGTCCAGCACCGCGAACTGCCGCTCGCGCGCCTCCAGCCCGCTGGTGACGTCCTGGATGGCGTTCTCGTAGGGGTACTTGGTCAGGCGCAGGAAGGTCGCGCAGCCGCTCTCGTCGCAGGTGCTGAAGCCGCTCTCGCCGTTCACCGCCACGTTGCGGAAACGGATGTCCTGCGAGTTGTAGACCTTGACCGCCGCCGCCGCCGGCCGCCGCGTCCGGGTGACGCGATAGCCGTGGTAGTTGGCCACCAGGATGTCGCGGGAGTCGCGGATCTCCAGCGAGACGGTGTCCTCGCCCTCCCCGGCCTCCTCCTCGGTCTGCGGCGCCAGGAGCTCCCAGTTGGCCACGCGGTTGAGGCTGATCTCGGTGCGCACGTGGTGCTCGACCGAGGCCTGGTAGATGTAGCCGGGGGTCTGGGTGTCGGACACGTAGATGCCCGAATAGGCGTAGGTGCTGGGGCTCCAGATGTTGGCGAAGGTCCCGCCGCCGCCGTTGGTCACCCACAGGCTGGGATACTGGCCAGCCCAGCGCTTGGCCGGATCGGCGTCGGCCGTGGCGTTGGCGTTGTACGGATTGAACCGTTCGCCGTCGTACAGATTGGTGCCGTGGCCGCCCTGGAACTTGACGTCGTCGACCAGCGAGTTGGCGCCCGCCGTCCACAGCAGGGCCGTGGCGCGCGGATTGATCCCGCCGGTGTTGAGCCCCAGGCCGAAGACGATGTTGTCGCCCTTGTCCGCCGAGGCGACCAAGGCCTTGGGCGCGCCGGCGCCCTGGTAGCCTTCGGTGCGGTCGGGCAGCACGATCTGGGTGAGGCTGGGGTGCAGGCCGATCAGCACGGTGTCGGGCCGCAGCTTCAGGGTGTCGGCGACCCGGTAGAAGCCGGTCGGAAAATAGACCACGCGATGGGCGTCGATCGCCTTCTGGACAGCGGCGGTGTCGTCCGTGGCGTTGTCGCCCTTGGCCCCCAGCGTGCGCACGTTCACCCAGTCGGCGACAGGCGGCAGGGCCCGGATCGCCGGGGTGCGCCGCGCCGGCAGGCCCGGAAGGGTCTCGGCCTTCATATCCGTCTTGTAGGCGCCGACCTGGCCCAGGCCCGGCAGGGTCAGGCCATGGGTGAACGACGAAACGCGATAGGCCTTGCCCTTGCCGGCCTCGGTCTTGCCGCTGTCGCGGAAGCGGGCGAACACCGGGGTGTTGGAGGCCACGGCGTTGTCGAAGCCGACCTGGGTGTAGACGTTGTTCTCGTTGGAGATCACCACGCCGGCCTTGGAAACGTTCTCGAAGCGGACGTCCTTGCCCCACAGCCAGTCGCCGTAGCCGCGGTCGATCTCGATGCCGACCGGCGTGTCGCGCAGGGTCACATTGACCAGGGTCAGGCCGGCCTCGTGCTCGCGGATGGCCGCGTCGCGCTGGCCCTCGAAGGTGGAGTCCAGCAGCACGAAGCCCCAGGCGGGCGAGGTCTTCTCGGCCAGGATGCCGTAACGCCCGCCCTTGAAGTGCAGGTCCTCGGCCTCGTTGCCCACCTGGTACAGCCCCGCCAGGCCCGAGCCGATGTCGAACTCCATGTGGCTGACGAAGGCGTGCTGGGCGGCGTGGAAGCGGATCGCGGTCGCGGCAGGATTGCCGTCGCCGATCTTGAAGTCGATGTTGGCCATCGCGCTGTAGAAGGTGCCCGAATTGGCGTCGGCGATGGCCTTGTCGAACGGCACGCTGCCCGGGACCGGGAACGGCACGCGGCGGGCCGGGTCGCGCTTGGCCCCGGCGAAGATCACCATGTTGGCCACGCCCTTCTGGAAGCCCGCCGTCCTGTCGCCCAGTTCGATCACCGGGCGCGTGGCGCCGACGCCGAACACCCGCACGCCCGGCCACAGGAACAGCGTCTTGCTGATCCGGTAGCGGCCGGACGGCAGGAAGACCAGGCCGCCGCCGGGCTTGGCCGCGGCGGCGTCGATCGCGGCCTGCAGGGCGGCGGTGTCGTCGGCGCGGCCGTCGCCCTTGGCCTTGACCGTCACGGCGGCGGGATCGTCGGGTGCGGTCGCGAAGACCGAGACCGAAGCCCAGGCCGATCCGGCCGGGACCACGACGGACGCGATCGAAGCCGCGCCCAGCGCGACGAGCCAAGTCTTCATGGCGAAACTCCCCTACCCGCGACGAACCGCCGGATGTCGGCCCGTCGCGCGAACAAACGCAAGCCCCCGGTCAGGGCGTGACCGCATAGAGCGAATGATGGGTCAGGACGAAGAGGGTCTTCTTGTCCGGTCCGCCGAAGATCAGCTGCAGCGGCCGCTCGGGCACGTCGATGCGGCCGGCCGGCTTGCCGTCGGGCCCGTACTGGAAGATCTGGCCGTTGGCGACGAACACCCGGCCCTGGCCGTCGACCGCGACGCTCTCGCCGCCGCGATCGGCGAAGGCCTTCAGGTCGGTCAGCGTCCCGCCGGGGCCGATCTGGCCGCTATAGGTCTTGTTCTCCGAGCCGTTGGTGACGAACACCCGCTCGCCGACCGCGCCGCCGATCAGGCCGTTGGCCTGCAGGCTGTCGGCCCAGCGCCAGCCCACATGGTCGGGCGGCCCCTGCTGCCACACCCGGAAGGCGGGCAGCGACAGGCTGCCGTCGGGCGAGACGTATTCCTGGGTCTTGGGCGTGCCGACGTCGCGGGCGAACATCTGCGCCAGGGTCGTGAACTGGTCGGTGGCCGGGTCGTACTGGTCCCGGAACTCGCCGTTGTTCCACCAGTTGACCGGCAGCAGGGTCTTGCCGCCCGCACGCGGAGACGCGGGCGTCGGGGCGATCATCGTCATCTGGTCCTTGGGACCGTCGGGATCGATCGAATAGACGCTGGCCTGCGGGCCGTACGACGACACCACCAGCAGCTTGCCCGAGCCGTCGACCGCCAGGTTGGTCGGGTCCAGCGAATTGTCGCGCACCACTTCCAGACCCTTGGCCGCCGTCCAGCGATAGATCCGCTGGAAGCGCTTCTCGACGAAGTACAGCGCCCCGTCCGCGCCCACCGTCGCGCCGGAGATCGACCAGAAGCCGGTCTCCAGCTTGCGGACCTTAGGGTCGGCGGCCGTGGCGACGGGCGACGGATCGCCGGTGACGTCCAGCACCGCGAACTCGCGTTCGCGCACCTCCTGCTTGCGGCTCTTGTCCTGGATGGCGTTCTCGAACGGATACTTGCTGGCCCGCAGATAGGTGCCGCACCCGATCTTGTCGCACAGGGCCACGCCGCTCTCGGCGTTGATGTGGACGTTGCGGAAGCGGATGTCGGTCGAGTTGAACAGCTTCACCGCCGTCTCGGCCGGATGGTACGACCGCGTGACCCGATAGCCGTGATAGTTGGCGAACAGGATGTTGCGCGAGTTGCGCACCTCCAGCGAGACGGCGTCCGGCCCGTCGCCGACCTCCTGCTCGGTCTGGGGCGCCAGGAATTCCCAGTTCTCGACATTGTCGAGCACGAACTCGTTGCGCACGTGGTGCTCGACCGAGACCTCGTAGATGTGGCCCGGCGTCTTGGTGTCGCTGATGTAGAAGCCGGCCGAGGCGAAGGTGTTGGGGCTCCAGACGTTGGCGAAGGTGCCGCCGCCGCCGTCGGTCACCCAGATGCTCGGGTACTGGCCGTCCCAGCGGCCGTCGGCGACGGGATCGCCGCTGCGGGCCTGCAGCGCGCCCAGCGGCTTGCCGTCCATGGTGGGCGTGCCGCCGCCGCCCATGATCTTGACGTCGGTGACCTGCGAGGTCGCGCCCGACCGCCACAGCAGGGCCGAGGCGCGCGGATTGACCCGGCCGGTGAAGATCCCGAGCCCGAACAGGATGTTGTCGCCGCCCTTGGGCGCCTCCAGCACGGGCGTCACCGGCCCGACGCCGGCGTGGCGCGGGTTGTCGTCGGGGATCACCAGCTGGGTCATGGCCGGGTGCAGGCCGATCAGCACGGTGTCGGGCCGCAGCTTCAGGGTGTCGGTGACCTTGTAGAAGCCGATCGGCAGATAGAGCACGCGGTGCGTGTCGATCGCCTTCTGCAGGGCGGCGGTGTCGTCGGTCTTGCTGTCGCCCTTGACGCCCAGGGTCTTGACGTTGGTCCAGTCGGCGACCGGCGGCAGGGCGCGCAGGGCCGGCGCGGACGCGGCCGGCAGGGCCTTCAGCGGCGTCACGTCGGCGACGGTCTTGTACTCGCCCGTCTGGCCCAGGCCCGACAGGGTCAGGCCGTAGGTGAACGCGCCCACCCGATAGGCCCGACCCTTGCCGGCCACGGTCTTGCCGCTGTCGCGGAAGCGGGCGAACACCGGGGTGTTCGAGGCCACGGCGTTGTCGAAGCCGATCTGGGTGAAGACGCTGTCCTCGGCCGAGATCACGACCCCGGCCTTGGAGACGTTCTCGAACCGGACGTTCTTGCCCCACAGGCTGTCGCTGTAGCCGCGGTCGATGTCGATACCGACCGGCGTGTTGCGGATCGCCACATTGACCAGGGTCAGGTCGACCTCGTGCTCGCGGATCGCGGCGTCGCGCTGGCCGTCGAAACTGGAGTCCACCAATGTGAACTGCCAGGCCGGCGAGGTCTTCTCGGTGACGATGCCGTAGCGCCCGCCCTGGAAGTGGACGTCCTCCATGATGTTGCCGGCCTGGTAGACGCCGGCGAAGGCCGAGCCCAGGCGGAAGTTCATGTGGCTGAGGAAGGCGTGCTGGGCCATGCGGAAGCGCACGCCCGCCGCGGCCGGATTGCCCTCGCCGATCTCGATGTCGATGTTGGCCATCGACGAATAGAAGGTGCCCGAATTGGCGTCGCGCACCTTGTCGGTCGGCGGGACCACGGTCGACACCGGTACGGGGATGTCGCCGACCTGGTACTGGTCGCCGCCCGTGAACACGATCATCGTGCCCACGCCCTTCTGGAAGCCCGGCGTGTTGGGGGCCAGCACGAAGACCGGTCGGGTCGCGCCCACCCCGAAGACGCGCACGCCCGGGGGCACCAGGATCGTGCGGCTCAGGCGGTAGCGGCCCGAGGGCAGGAAGACCAGACCGTGGCCGGTGGGATCGCGCGCGGCGTCGATGGCCTTCTGGACGGCCTCGGTGTCGTCGGCGCGGCCGTCGCCCACGCCCTTGACGGTGATCGCGCGGGGATCGTCGGGCGCTGTGAGGAGGACGGAAGCCGCCTGGGCCAAGGCCGGGGTCGAAACCCCCAGAAACGCCGCCAGAAGGACCGCCCGCATGCCGCTCTCCTTGTTACAATCCCTTATCGATAAGGGATCGGCCCATACCCGCCATCCTCGACCATGGTCGTAGTTACGCCTTGTCGGCGGCCCGGTAGAACCCCTGGGGTGCGGTCAGCCTGTCGACGGTTCGGCGGGTCGCCCAGCGTTCAGGGAGCCCGTTTGCAGCCGCCACCCCGTCCTGTCCCGTCCGCCGGCCTCGCCATCATCGCCATGGGCGTCAGCGGCAGCGGGAAGTCGACCCTGGGCGCGCTGCTGGCCGATCGGCTCGATTGCCCGTTCCTGGAAGGCGACGATTTCCACGACGCCCGGGCCGTGGCCAAGATGCGCGCCGGCCGCCCTCTCGACGACGACGACCGCTGGCCGTGGCTGGACCGCCTGGGCGAGGCCGTCGCCCGGTCCCTGGCCCCGGGACGGCCGGTCGTGGCGGCCTGTTCTGCGCTTCGGCGCAGCTACCGCCAGCGCCTGCGCGACGCCATCGGGGCCCCCACCCGCTTCGTGCTGCTGGACGCCAGCCAGGACGAGCTGCTGCGGCGGCTCACCCAGCGCTCGGGCCACTACATGCCCGCCAGCCTGCTGGACAGCCAGTTGGCCACGCTGGAACGTCCGGATGCGGACGAAGCGGTGTTCACGCTCGACGCCGTCGCCCCGCCCGACCGCCTGTGCGAGATCGCCCAGGCCTGGCTGGCGGACGGCGCCCGCCCCTAGGGCGCTGCCCTAAGGCATCAGCCGCTTTCGTCCGCGCGACAGGTGCCAGCGCATGGCCAGGGCCGCGCCGTCGCCGTCCTGGGCGCGGATCGCCTCGACGATGAGTTCGTGCTCCCGCATCATCTCGGCGATCGCCTCGGGCGGCCGCGACCGCGAGATGTCGACGCCGGCGCGCATGATCCGGTCGACGTCGGGCTGCAGGGCCTCGAACGCCAGCAGGAAGGCGGGGTTGGCGGTGGCCTGCACGATGCGACGGTGCAGCTCCATGTCCTCGGCGTGGGCCGGGGCGTTCGACAGCAGCGCCTTGCGCAGATCCGACAGCGCCCCCTCGATGCTGGTCATCTCCTCGTCCGACCGCCGCGCCGCCGCCAGCCGCGCCGCCTCGGCCTCGAGCACGAAACGCACTTCATAGCTGCCCAGGGTCGAGGGCAGTTCGGACAGCGGCATGTAGGCGCCCAGCTTGTCCGACGGGCGATTCTTCACGAACGACCCGGCCCCGCGACGCGGCTCGGTGATGCTGTCGGCAGCCAGCCGGACCAGCGCCTCGCGCACGATCGTGCGCGACATGCCGAAGATTTCCGCCAGGCGCGCCTCGGACGGCAAGCGATCCCCGACCTCCATCCCGTCGGCGTTGATCATCTCGACGATGCCCGTATAGGCCCTGTCGGCCAAACGGCCCTCGCTCATCCACCCATCTCCACATTCGGCAAGCGCCGCCGTCGCGGGGGCGAGCTTGTTCCAACTCGCCACGCCCCGTCAAATCTGTATGACAGGTTTCGACATTACGCCTGTCAAAAACAAATGTTCACGTTCACATTTCGCAAATCGCTTGAACTTGTCCAACAGATAGCGTTACCATCCTGGAACACGACCCGCGTTCACCGACTCTGATCGGCGAACGGAAAACAAACGGGCGTCGCACCGCTGATGATGGCTGCGCTGGGATGAAACAGAGGGGTTCAAGCATGAGCACGACGGCAGTCCGCGTTATCGACCGCGATCTGGAAGCGGCGTTCGAGGAACTCACGCCGACCCAGCTAAAGGTGCTGGAAGGCGTCAATTCAGGCCTGCTGAACAAGCAGATCGCCTTCGACCTCGGCATCGCCGAGGCCACGGTCAAGGCCCACATGACCGCGCTGATGCGCAAGCTCAACGTCCACAACCGCACCCAGGCGGCGATCGCCGCCCAGGCCCTGGTGCACGGCCTCCGCTCCGTCGCCCGATAGACACGCCAGGGGCGGCGCCGCCCGCCCCCGCGTCAGCCCCGCACGAAGATGTTGCGCAGCCATTGCGACCCGGCCTTGGCGGCCTGGCCCCAGTCCTCGCTGTCGTCCAGCGCCTCGGGCTTGTAGCCCCAGGGGTTGAACACCTTCAGCCGGTTGACCTTGAAGGCCGCGACGTCGCGGGTGACCAGGGTCAGGCCGTGCTCCAGGGCGGTGGCGGCCAGCAGGGCGTCGCGGGCGTCGGTCAGCGGCAGGCGGCCCCGCCCGCGCACGACGGCGGCGTCGACCGGCAGGACCCGCCCCTCGAAGGCGACGGCGACCTGGTCGTTCAGCCAGGTCCGCAGCGCCTGGCCTGTCGCCTTGTCCTTCCGCTCGGCCCGCGCGACGCCGGTCTCCAGCTCCAGCAGGGTGACGGCCGAGATGAACAGGCTGGACCGGGCGACGCCGGCGGCCCAGCCGGCCAGGCCCGGATCCGTGCCGCCGGCCTTGGCGTTGCGCAGCTCGAAGACGATGCCGGTGTCGAGCAGGTACATCAGCCGCGCCAGCTTCCGGGGGTGTCCCAGGCCTCGGTCGAGCGGACCTCGGCGACGTCCAGGCTGGCCGGCGCGGCCATGGCCAGCAGGTCGACGATGGTCTCGGTCTGGCCCGACAGCTTGCGATAGGCCTCGATGCTCATCAGCACATGGGTGGTCTTGCCCCGATCGGTGACGAACACCGGCTCGATCCGCGCCGCCCGCTTGGCCTGGCTGACATCCTGGTTGAAGTCGCGACTCGAGATGATTTTCACGTGCCTACATACCTACATTGACAAGGCTGTCTTGTAGGCACGTTACTACGTTGTGGCGTTCTCGCAACAGGAAATAAGCCAGCAAAAACAATCTTCTGTACGCGAGCGTCAAAAACGCTCTTTCAACTTGCGCGCCCCGCCGGCTTCTGCGCGGCTTTGAACCAACGGCGGTCAACGCCGAGGGATTTCAAACAGGGGGGACACACGTGTCCGACATCATTTCCAGCCTCGTCACGACCGTGACGGGCATACTCGACCCGCACGGCCCGGCCACGAAGGTCGCCGCCCACAGCTTCACGCCGGGCGACTTCAGCGTTCACTTCTTCCTGCAGCTGGCCGTCATCGTCCTGGCCTGCCGGGTCGTGGGCTGGCTGGGCCAGAAGCTGCTGCAGCAGCCGCAGGTGGTCGGCGAGATGATCGCCGGCGTGGTGCTGGGCCCATCCCTGCTGGGCCTGCTGTTCCCCGACTTCCAGCTGGCCCTGTTCCCCAAGGAGACCAAGAACGTCCTGTACGTCGGCGCCCAGCTGGGCGTGGGCCTCTACATGTTCATGGTCGGCACCAGCTTCCAGGCGGGCCACTTCAAGGCCAAGGCCAAGAGCGCCATGAGCGTGTCGTTCGCCGGCATCGCGGCCCCGTTCATCATCGCGGCCCTCATCACCCCGTTCCTGCTGAAGGTGCCGGGCCTCTTCGCCGCGACCATCGGCCAGGGCAGCGCGACGCTGTTCATGGGCGCCTGCATCGCCCTGACCGCCTTCCCGATGCTGGCCCGGATCATCAACGAGCGCGGCCTGGCCAAGACCTCGCTGGGCACCCTGTCCCTGACCGCCGGCGCCTTCGACGACGCGGTGTCGTGGTGCGTGCTGGCCGTGGTGCTGGCCACCTTCGGCGGCGGCCCCGGCGTGGCGGTCCTCGCCATCGGCGGCGGCCTGGCCTGGGTGGCCTTCGTCACCATCCTCGGCCCGAAGATCCTGGCTCCGCTGGGCCGCATCGTCGAGCGCGAAGGCGAGATGAGCACCGGCGTCCTGGCCATGGTCATCCTGGCCTTCTGCGTCTCGGCCTTCCTGATGGACGCCGTGGGCATCCACGCCATCTTCGGCGGCTTCATCCTGGGCGTGGTCATGCCGCGCGGCAAGCTGGTGGAGGAGCTCAAGCGCAAGGTCGAGCCGATCGCCGTCGTCCTGCTGCTGCCGATGTTCTTCACCTATTCGGGCCTGAACACCCGGATGGACATGGTCAACTCGCCGCAACTTCTCTTGATCGCCCTGGGCGTCCTGGTCTGCTCGATCCTGGCCAAGTGGGGCGCCTGCTACGCCGCCGCCCGCCTGACCGGCGAGAACCACCACACCGCCATGGGCATCGGCGCCCTGATGAACTCGCGCGGCCTGATGGAGCTGATCATCATCAACATCGGCCTGCAGAAGGGCATCATCGGCCCGACCCTGTTCTCGATGCTGGTGCTGATGGCGATCGTCACCACGGTCATGGCCAGCCCGCTGTTCGAGGTGGTCTACGGCAAGAAGGCCCGCGAGACGGGCGAGCTGGACGCCATCGACGGCGCCGTCGCCAAGGCCGCCTGACCACTTCCCCAGTCGACTTCCCAGTCGCTTCCCTGCCCTCGCTCTCCTGCCGGAGCGAGGGCTTCTTTTTGGCCGGACCACGAGCCGATGTCGGCATCCGACGCCCCCGTTCGTCGTTTCGACGCCAGGCCGATGCGGCCGGCGCGGACAAGGAGACGGACGATGCGCGTGATGGTGCTCGTGAAGGCGACCGAAGACAGCGAGAAGGGTTTCTTCCCCACGCCCGAGACCCTGGCGATGATGGAGGCGATGGGCCGGTTCAACGACGAGCTGGTCAAGGCCGGCGTCATGAAGGCCGGCGACGGCCTCAGGCCCTCGTCGGAAGGCAAGCGCGTCGCCTTCGACGGTCCCGGCCGCACGGTTGTCGACGGGCCGTTCCCCCAGACCCGCGAGCTGGTGGCCGGCTTCTGGCTCTGGGAGGTCAAGGACATGGACGAGGCGGTGGCCTGGGTGAAGCGCTGCCCGAACCCCATGCCGGGACCCAGCGAGATCGAGATCCGGCCGCTGTACGAAGAAGCCGACTTCGCCTGAGCCCGACCGGCCTCAGGCCGGCTCCAGCGGCCGGTCGAAGCCGAAGCGGTTGATCTGGGCGATCAGGTCGCGGTGGCTGGGCAGGTCGTGGGTGGCCCGGTCGCCGAACGTGCGGATCTTGGCGAACAGCTTCTCGGCGCCCGCCACGTCGGGGAACTCGCTGCGCCCCGGCGACAGGTCGGTTTTGAAGCCCATGCCGTACAGGATGTACTGGTAGTTGAAGAAGGCGAAGGTCTCGAGGTCCAGGATGAAGTCGTAGCGGGTGGGCGGCCGCCAGCGCCACTGCTCCAGCAAGTCGACCAGCCGCTCGGGGATCGAGGCCGGGTCGGCGTTCTCGCGCCAGAACGGCTCGGTCCGCTGGCTCAGGCAGTAGTGCAGCTTCAGGAAGGTGATGATGTTGTCGAAGCGGGCCGTCATCAGCTCATTGAAGCGGAACGCCGGGGCGCTGATCGGGCCGTTGTGCGGGAAGAGCTCGGCGATGATCGCCACCGCCGCCTCGATCAGCACCACGCCGGTCGATTCCAGCGGCTCCAGGAAGCCCGCCGACAGGCCCACGGCCACGCAGTTCCTGACCCACTGCTTGGTGCGGTAGCCGGCCTCGAACGACAGCGCCCGAGGCGTGACCTCGACGCCCTCGCCCAGATAGCCGCGCAGGATCGCGGCGGCGCGGTCGTCGTCGATGTGGTCGCTGGAATAGACGCAGCCCACACCGCGCGCGCCGTTCAGCCCGATGTCCCAGGTCCAGCCGGCCTCGTGCGCGGTGGCGATCGTGAAGCTCTGGATCGGCGCGTCCGGACGGTCGTAGGGCACCTTGCAGGCCAGGGCGCGGTCGGCGAACAGGATCGGCCGCGCCGACTTGAACGGGGCCTTCATCGCCCGGCCGATCAGCTCGGCGTGGAAGCCGGTGCAGTCGATATAGAGGTCGGCGTCCAGCCGGCCGTGCTCCTGGCAGGTGACGTGGTCGATGGCGCCCGTGGCGTCCAGTTCCACGCCCGTCAGCAGGCCCTGCACGTGGCGCACGCCCAGCTCGCGGGCCCGCTCGGCCAGCACCTGGGCTAGCTTGGCGGCGTCGAAGTGGTACGCGTAGTTCAAGGGGCCCGAGAAGTTGCCCTCGTGCGGCCGCTTGGGGGCGCGCTGAGCGTCGGCGACCCGGGCCTGGATGGTCATGGCCTCGGCGAACGGCGCGCGGGTCGCCTCGTTCTGCAGCAGCCAGTAAGGGGCCAAGCTGGTCCCGTCGGTCGAGAACGGGGCCTCGAACGGGTGGAAGTACTGGTGGCGCCCGCCGCTCTCCTTCGGCGCCCAGGCCCAGTCGTTGAAGCGGATGCCCTGCTTGAAGGTGGCCGAGGTCTCGCGGATGAACCGGGCCTCGTCGATGCCCAGGAACTGCAGGGTCGTGCGGATGGTCGGGAACGTGGCCTCGCCGACGCCGATGATGCCGACGTCGGGCGATTCCAGCAGGGTGATCTCCAGATGCGCCTGCTCGGCGATCCGCAAGGACTTGGCCAGATAGGCCGCGGTCAGCCATCCGGCCGTGCCGCCCCCGACGATCAGGATTCTGCGTCTACGATCCATGCCGCCTTGATAGCCCGGCGCGCCGCAAAAGCGGAAAGCAAAGTTCGCCGACGCGCCCGCGGGCCGGGACTACCGCCCCGGCCGCGCGAAGGCGGCCACGCGCTCGCGGGCCTGGTGCACGGGATGCTCGCGCGACGGCGCCTGGGTCGAGCCCGTCCGGAACCCGCCCACGTGGTTGGAAAGGTCCGCGGCCTCGGCGCGCAGGGCATGGGCCGCCGAGGTCGACTGCTGGACCATGGCCGTGTTGCGCTGGGTCACCTGGTCCAGCTGGTTGACGGCCACGTTGACCTGGCCCAGCGCGGCGGCCTGCTCGTTGGCCGAGGCGGCGATCTCGTCGACCAGGGTGTCGATGACCCCGACCTTGGCGACGATGCCGCGCAGGGCCTCGCCCGTCCGGCCGACCAGGTCGACGCCCTCGCCCACCTGGCGGCTGGAGTCGGCGATCAGGGTCTTGATCTCCTTGGCGGCCTCGGCCGAGCGCTGGGCGAGCGCCCGCACTTCCTGGGCCACCACCGCGAAACCGCGGCCGGCGTCGCCCGCGCGGGCGGCCTCGACCCCGGCGTTGAGGGCCAGCAGGTTGGTCTGGAAGGCGATCTCGTCGATCACGCCCAGGATCTGCGAGACCTTGGCCGAGGAGCTCTCGATCTGGGTCATGGCCTCGGCGGCGCGGGTCACCACCTCGCCCGAGGTCTGGGCGTCGGCGGCGGCTTCGCGGACCTGGGCCGAGACGGCCTTGGCGCTCTTGGCGGTCTGCTCGACCGTGGCGGTCAGCTGTTCGACGGCCGCGGCGGTCTCCTGCAGGGTCGCGGCCTGCTGCTCGGTGCGCTCGGCCATGTCGTCGGCCGCGCGGGCGATGTCGTCGGTCCCGGCCCGGATGTCCAGCGCCCCGCGCGACACCGCGCCCATGGCCTTGTCCAGCGCCGCGGCGGCGTTGTCGAAGTCGGTCTTCAGGCGCTCGAACTCCGGCGACAGCGCGCCGTCGATCCGCACCGACAGGTCGCCCGAGGCCAGCCGCGACAGGGCCACGCCCAGGGCGGCCACGGCGGAGGCCTGCTGCTGTTCGGCCGCCTGACGTTCGGCCTCGAGGCGGTCGCGCTCTTCCAGCAGCACCGTGAAATAGGCCGAGACGGCCAGGTCCATGTCCAGGAACACCGCCTTGGCCAGGGCCGAGACCTGGTCGGCCGCGCCGTCGTCGGCCTTGGCCCCGCCGAACATCCCCTTGGCGGACGAGCGCTTGCCCAGCACCGCATGGATCAGCTTGTCCAGCACCAGGGCGTAGCCGCCGATCGACCAGCGCGGCTCCAGGCCGGCGCGGGCGTTGGACTGGCCGATGCGCTCGACCGCCGCCACATAGTCGGGACCCTGGTCGCCCGACAGCATCCGCCGCCAATGGGCCACCTGACGCGCCTGGGCGCTCTCGCCCTTCCCGTCCTTGAACAGGGCCCGCGTCTCGGCGAAGCCCCGCAGCTGTTCGTAGAAGCTTTCCAGCGCCTCGGGCACCGCAGCGTCCAGCACCGGCTTGGCCGCCTGCAGCGCCGACCGGGACCGATGATCGAACCGCATGAAGCTCAGACGTTGGTCGAGCTGGTCCTTGGCGCTCATGCGGCTCCCCCGAGTCGTTGACTGTACTTTGGGCGATACCGGTGAACCGAATTCATTAACCAAGCTTGAAGCGTGGCCGTCCGCGCGCGCCCAGGCCGGCCTAGGCTGGAACGTAGTTCAGCGCGAACGCGTCCTCGCCCACGGGCCCGCTGGACACCAGCCGCAGCGGCGGCCGGGGCCCCGCGAAGAACGGCGCGCCGCTTCCCAGCACGAAGGGGCGATAAAGCAGCCGGTATTCGTCGATCAGGCCCAGATCGGTGAGGCTTTGGGCCAGGTTCGGCCCGGCGACCTCGATCTCGCCCTCGAACCGGGCCTTCAGGTCGCGCATCGCCGTCGCGAGATCGCCCTCGATCAGGGTGGCGTTGGGGCCGACCGTCTTCAGGGTGCGCGAGACCACCCACTTGGGCTGGCGCCGCCAGACCACCGCGAACTCGCGTTGCGGCGCGTCCCACTCGGGACGGTCCTCGTCCCAGTACTGCATCAGCTCGTAGACGACGCGCCCGTACACGCTGCCGCTCAGGCTGCCCACCCAGTCGATGAAATGCCGGAACAGTTCGGGACCGGGCGCCGGCAGCACCGTGTGGTCCACATAGCCGTCCAGCGACTGGACCATTCCGAAGACGAACTTCGCCATCTCTCCCTCCGTGGGCCGGCGGGAGCCTAATCGCGGGCGGACAGGGGCGCAAACGCCCAGCCCATCACGCCGTCCAGAGGTACTTCCAGGTCTCCGAGATCGCCTGGTCGCCCCGCGTCAGGCGCAGGGTCAGGTCGACATTGGCCGCCTTGGGGCGCACGCCGAAGGCGACGCGGGCCGCCGCCTCGTCGGGATAGGGCGACAGGTCCTTCCAGACGATCTCGCCGCCCGTGGCCTGGAGGTCCATCGCCACCCCGTCCAGCCCCTCGGCCAGGGCCCCGCCCTGCAGGTCGATCGTGAACAGCCGCAGGCCCGCCTGGGCGTCGGCGCCGGTGCGGGTGCGGAACACCCGGGCGTCGGGACTGGCGAAGCGCTCCTGGCCCCAGTGGAGGCGATAGCGCAGGTCGACCTGGCTGCCCGCCTTCCAGGGATCCTTGGGCCGCCAGAAGATGGCGATGTTGTCGTCGGTCTCTTTCGTGGTGGCCAGCTCGGCCAGGTGCACCGCGCCCTCGCCCCAGGCGTCCAGGGGCTCGACCCACAGGCTGGGCCGCAGGTCGTAGCGGGCCTGCAGGTCGCCGAAGTCCTCCAGGGTCCGCGCCCGCTGGACCAGGCCGAAGCCCTTGGGGTTCTGATCCTGGAAGCTGCTGAGGCGGTGGGCCTTGGGGTTCTGCAGCACGCGCCAGATGTGCTCGCCCTGCCCCGTCCAGATCGCCAGGCCGTCGCTGTCGTGCACGGCGGTGCGGTAGTCCTGCAGGGGCGACGGGTCGGCGATGTTGAACAGGAACATGCTGCTCATGGCCGCCACGCCCGCCTTGGCCAGGGTGGTGCGCGGGAAGATGCTGGCGGCCACGTCGAAGACCACGTCCTCGCCCGGCCGGATCGTGAAGCTGTAGACGCCGCTGCAGCTGGGGCTGTCCATCAGGGCATGGACGACCACCGCGTCGCCGTCGATGGCCCCATTGTTGTTTTGAGGCCGCTCAAGCCAGAAGGCGGTGAAGTCGGGGAACTCCTCGTTCGGCTCGCCCGCCCCGATCGCCAGGCCGCGCGCCGACAGGCCGTAGCGCTGGCCCCGGCCCAGGCTGCGGAAGTAGCTGGCGCCCTGGAACACCGCCACCTCGTCCATCTTGCCCGCCTCGTTCAGCGGCCACAGCAGGCGGAAGCCGGAAAAGCCGTTCCAGGCCTTGGCGACGTCGGCGTGCTCGCCCGGGATGTCGAACATCGCCGGGTCGAAGGCGATGGGCCGCGCCAGGCCGGCGGCCACCTCGAAGATCGGCAGCGGCCGCGGATAGAGCCAGGCCGGCGGGAAGAACTCGGCCCGGAACGGCGGCTGGCGGTCCTTCCACAGGTCGGCCTCCGCCCGGAAGCGGATGCGGAAATATTCGTCGTAGGTCAGGCCGGTGATCGTCGGCGGCGCGGGCGGCTTGACGTAGGGCGCGGCGGCCAGCGCCCGGGCCTTGTCGCGAAGCCCCTCGACGGAGAACGGCTGGCTGACCGCGCCGTCGACGGCCGGCGCCCCATTCGAAAGGACTTGGGCGGCGGCCAGTCGCGGCGCCAGGGCCAGGACAGCCGACAGCGAAAGCCGGCCGAGCGCCGCGCGACGGTTGAGCAGACTGGAAAACATCCGGGCCTTGTAAAGCAACGCCCCCGTTGCACGCCACACAACGCACCTTTAGCGACAAAGGTTCGCGCATTCGCCTCGATCGCGGACAACGTCGCTGGCGCGCGGCGCCGCACCCGCCTATTCCTAACGCGACAAGCGTTGCAACAAGCCAGGCCTTGGCACGTTTGGGCTTGGTCGAGGGCCTGATAAGGTTCGACGGCGGATAGAGGGACCGACAACACTTCATGGGCGCTCCGGCTGATTTCACCCTCAAGGAGACCGCCGGTCACAAGACCGCCGTGCTCTCGGGGGACTGGACCGCCCGCGGCATGGTCGACGCCGGCGAGCGACTGGTCCAGGCCATGGAAGGGTCGCAAGCGGTCGATCTGGACCTGCGCGACATCACCCGCTGCGACACCGCCGGGGCCTACGCCATCATCCGCGCCGCCGACGGCCGGATCAGCGCCGGCAAGATCAAGGCCGGTCCGCGCACCCTGCGCCTGCTGCAGCTGGTCGACGACGCCATCCAGGTCGAGCCCGAGGCGGCGCCCCCACAGAAGGGCTTCCTGGCCCTGCTGGAGCGCATCGGCCGGGGCGTCTACGGCCTGGGCGACGACCTCTACAGCACCACCGCCTTCCTGGGGCACCTGCTGGTCGCCATCGCCCGCTGCATCGCCAAGCCCAGCCGCATCCGCTGGGCGCCGGTGGTCTCGCTGGCGGAACGGGCGGGCCTGGACGCCATCCCGATCGTCTCGGTCACCACTTTCTTCATCGGCGCGGTCGTGGCCCTGCTGGGCGCCAACCTGCTGACCCAGTTCGGCGCCCAGGTGTTCGCGGTCGAGCTGATCGGCATCTCGGTGCTGCGCGAGTTCAACATCCTGATCACCGCCATCCTCCTGGCCGGCCGCTCGGCCTCCAGCTTCGCGGCCGAGATCGGCTCGATGAAGATGAACCAGGAGATCGACGCCATGCAGGTGATGGGGGTCGATCCCTACGAGGCGCTGGTGCTGCCGCGCTTCGCGGCCCTGCTGCTGACGATCCCGCTGCTGACCTTCGTGGCCACCCTGGCGGGCCTGGCGGGCGGCATGCTGGTCACCTGGGCGGCGCTGGACCTGTCGCCGACCTTCTTCCTGCAGCGGATGCAGGACGCCGTCGGCGTGCAGCACTACTGGATCGGCCTGTCGAAGGCCCCGGTCATGGCCATGGTCATCGCCGCCATCGGCTGCCGCCAGGGCATGGAGGTCGGCAACGACGTGGAGTCGCTGGGCCGCCGGGTCACCGCCGCCGTGGTCCACGCCATCTTCGCGATCATCGCCATCGATGCGGTCTTCGCCCTGATCTACATGGAGCTGAACCTGTGAGCCCGGCCGACGCGCCCCCGCCCCAGGGCCCCGACGCCCAGGCGCAGGCCCAGGCCCAGGCTCAGGCTCAGGCCCAGACCAAGGCGCTGGCCAAGGCCACGCCCCATGTCGAGGACGAAGCCGAGTCGACCGCCGAGGCCCCGCCGATCCGGGTCACCGGCCTGGTCTCGCGGTTCGGCGACAACGTCATCCACGACGGCCTGGACCTGACCGCCGAGCGCGGCGAGGTGCTGGGCGTGGTCGGCGGCTCGGGCGCGGGCAAGTCGGTGCTGCTCAACACCATCATCGGCCTGAAGGTCCCCGACGGCGGATCGGTCAAGCTGTTCGGCCAGGACATGGCCGACGCCTCGCGCCGCCGCTGGAGCGTGATCGAGCGCCGTTGGGGCGTGCTGTTCCAGCAGGGGGCGCTGTTCTCGAACCTGACCGTGCGCGAGAACGTCGCCGCGCCGCTGCACGAGCACACCCGCCTGCCCAAGGGCGAGATCGAGCATCTGGCCGATCTGAAGATCGCCCTGGTCGGCCTGCCCGCCCGGGCCGGCAACCTCAAGCCCGCCGAGCTGTCGGGCGGCATGCGCAAGCGCGCCGGCCTGGCCCGCGCCCTGGCCATGGACCCCGAGCTGCTGTTCCTGGACGAGCCCACGGCGGGCCTGGACCCGATCAGCGCCGCGGCCTTCGACAGCCTGATCAAGGACCTGTCCGACAGCCTGGACCTGACGGTGTTCATGATCACCCACGACCTGGACACCCTCTACGAGATCACCGACCGGATCGCGGTGATCGCCGACAAGAAGGTGGTGGCCACCGGCTCGGTCCAGGAGCTGGAGAAGAACCCCCACCCCTGGATCCAGGAATACTTCATGGGGCCGCGCGGGCGCGCGGCCGCCGGCCAGGCGACGCCCAAATCGGCGCCGAAAGCCACACCGAGGACGAGCTGATGGAAAGAAACGCCAACTACGCCCTGGTGGGCGCGGCGACCCTGATCCTGTTCATGGGTCTGCTGATCTTCGCCGTCTGGCTGGCCAAGCTGAGCTTCAACCAGGAATACGACCTGTACGACGTGCTGTTCGTCGGCCCCGTGCGCGGCCTCTCGGATGGCGGCGAGGTGCACTTCAACGGCATCAAGGTCGGCGAGGTCACCAAGATCGCCCTCGACAAGTCCGACCCCAACCGCGTCATCGCCCGCGTGCGCGTCACTTCGGACGTGCCGATCAAGACCGACAGCTTCGCCACCCTGGAGCCCCAGGGCATCACCGGCGTGAACTACGTGCAGATCGCCGCCGGCACGCCCGCCAAGCCGCTGCTGAAGAGCACGGTCAAGAGCGGCGAGGTGCCCGTGATCCGCAGCCAGCGCAGCGCCCTGTCCGACCTGCTGGAGGGCGGCGGCACGGTGCTGACCCGCACCATCGAGGCCCTGGACCGCGTCAACCGCGTGCTGTCGGACGACAACGTCAAGACCTTCAGCGCCTCGCTCAGCGACATCCAGTCGGTCACAGCCGAGCTACGCGAGCGCAAGGCGATCATCGCCGACGCCCAGAAGGCCCTGCAGAGCATCGAGGCCACCTCGACCCGGATCGGCGAGCTGTCGGACTCGGTCAACGGCCTGGCCAACGGCGACGCCAAGCGCACCCTGAAGAACCTGGGCGACGCCGCCGACGAGCTGAAGGCCACCGCCAAGGACGTGCGCGGCATGGTCGGCAAGCTGGAAGGCCCGACCAGCGACTTCGCCACCACCGGCCTGCCGCAGCTGTCGTCGGCCGTCGTCACCCTGCAATCGGCCGCCGAGTCCCTGGACCGGCTGGTCAGCGAAGTCGAACAGAACCCGCGCGCCCTGGTCGGGAAGGCGCCCGCCAAGGAACTGGAGGTCAAGCCGTGAGCAAGCTGCGCATCACCCTGCGGACGGTCGCGATCGCCGCCACGGCCGTCGCCCTCACCGGCTGCATCAGCCTGTTCCCGAAGTCGAACCCGGCCGGGCTCTACCGCTTCGGCCACGTGGCGGCCGAAAGCTCGCGGCCGGCCAGCGACAAGAGCTTCGGGGTCTACAAGACCCCGACGGTCTTCACCCGCGCCGCGATGAGCGACCGCCTCCTGTCCGTGACCAACGGCGAGGCCGCCTACATCGCCGACGCCCGCTGGGTGTCGCCGGCCATCGTGCTGTTCGACGAGGCCGTGGCCCGCGCCTTCGAGGCCGACGGCAGCACCGCCCGCCTGGTCACCCGCGGCGAGGCCCTGAAGGCGGCCATGGCCCTGCGCCTGGAGGTCCGCTCGTTCGAGACCGACTACGTGAACGGCCCCAAGGCCGCGCCCGAGGTGCTGGTCGAGATCCGGGCCGTCATGACCCGCAGCAACGACCGCGCCCTGCTGGGCGACAAGGTGTTCGTGGCCCGGGTCAAGGCCGCCGACAACCGCCTGTCGGCCATCGTCCCCGCCTATGACCAGGCCGTGGACAAGGTGCTGACCGAGATCGTGGCCTGGGTCGGCGAGGCGGGCGCGAAGCTGCCGGCGACCTAGGTTTCCGGATCGGGCGGCGCGCCCGCTTCCCGCCGGAAGCGCACCAGGATCTCCACGCCGCCCGGCCGCTGGGCCAGGGCGTCGCGGACCATGGCCAGCACCGTGTCGGCCGAGACGTGCAGGTCCACCACCTGGCCGGACTCCTCGTAGACGAGGTGCGAGTGCGGCTCGGCCACGGTGTCGAACACCAGTTCGGCCGTGGTGGTGGCGAGGCGGCCGATGAGGCCGTGGTCGGCCAGCAGCTCCATCTGGCGGCCGAGGTCGCCCGAGGTGACGGCCACGCCGGCTTCGGCGACCAGCTCGGCCACCTCGGTCAGGGTCAGGTGCTCCTCCGGCGAGGCGCGCAGCAGCGCCAGCAGGCGCGGCAAGGCGCCGTGGCCGGCCAGGCCGGCGCGACGCAGCTCCTCCCGCAACGCGGCCTCCACCGCATGTGGCATCGAAGCGTCCTCCCAGAGGCGTCCGAACCGGCCGCGGTCGTTGAGCCGCCGCGGCCTGATCCGAAAGCTCAAAGACGTACGGGCGCGGCGTCGCCGCCGCGCCCTTGGAACATCAGGCGGCCAGGTCGAGCCGGTCGGCGTTCATCACCTTGTTCCAGGCGACGACGAAGTCCTTCACGAACTTCTCCTGGGCGTCCGAGGCGGCGTACACCTCGGCGAAGGCCCGAAGCTCGGCGTGGGAGCCGAAGATCAGGTCGACGCGCGTGGCCGTCCATTTCGGGTCGCTCGACTTGCCGTCGTGGCCGGCGAAGGCGTTGAGGGCGGTCGGGCTCCAGGTGGTGCCCATGGCCAGCAGGTTGACGAAGAAGTCGTTCGTCAGGGCGCCCGGACGGTCGGTGAACACGCCCGCCTTGGCGTCGCCGACATTGGTCCCCAGCACCCGCAGGCCGCCGACCAGGACGGTCATTTCCGGCCCGCTCAGGCGCAGCAGCTGGGCCCGGTCGACCAGGGACTCCTCGGGCGACATGAAGTGCTCGCCCGCCTTGCGGTAGTTGCGGAAGCCGTCGGAGCGCGGCTCCAGCGGCGCGAACGAGTCCGCGTCGGTCTGCTCCGCCGAGGCGTCCGCCCGCCCGGGGGCGAAGGGCACCTCGACCGGGACGCCGGCGTCCTTGGCCGCCTGCTCGACCGCCGCCGCCCCGCCCAGCACGATCAGGTCGGCCAGCGAGACCTTCTTGCCGCCGGCGGCCGCGCCGTTGAAGTCCTTCTGGATCCCCTCGAGGGCCGCCAGCACCTGGGCCAGGACCGGCGGGTTGTTGACCTCCCAGTCCTTCTGCGGCGCCAGGCGGATGCGCGCGCCGTTGGCGCCGCCCCGGCGGTCGGACCCGCGCCAGGTCGAGGCCGAGGCCCAGGCCGCCCCGACCAGCGCGGAGACCGAAAGTCCGGAGGCCAGGATCTTCTGCTTCAGGGCCGCGACGTCCGAGGCGTCGACCAGCGGATGGTCCACGGCCGGGATCGGGTCCTGCCAGATCAGGGTCTCCTCGGGCACCAGCGGGCCCAGGTAGCGGGCCTTGGGGCCCATGTCGCGGTGGGTCAGCTTGAACCAGGCGCGGGCGAAGGCGTCGGCGAACTGGTCGGGGTTCTCCAGGAAGCGGCGCGAGATCTTCCCGTATTCGGGATCGAAGCGCAGCGACAGGTCGGTGGTGAGCATCCGCGGCTTCTGCGCGGCGCCGCCAAAGGCGTTCGGGACGTCGGCCGGCGCGTCCTTGGCCTCCCATTGCTGTGCGCCGCCGGGGCTCTTGGTCAGCTCCCACTCGAACTTGAAGAGGTTCTCGAAGAAGTGGTTGCTCCACCGCGTCGGGGTCTGGCTCCAGGTGACTTCCAGCCCGGACGTGATCGCGTCGGCGCCGACGCCGGTGCCGTGCTTGCTGCGCCAGCCCAGGCCGTGGTCATGGATCTCGCCGCCTTCGGGTTCGGGACCGACGAACGACGGGTCGCCCGCGCCGTGGGTCTTGCCGAAGGTGTGGCCGCCGGCGATCAGGGCGACGGTCTCCTCGTCGTTCATCGCCATGCGCGCGAAGGTCTCGCGGATGTCATGGGCGGCGGCGACAGGGTCGGGATTGCCGTTGGGCCCCTCCGGATTGACGTAGATCAGGCCCATCTGCACCGCGCCCAGGGCCGAGTGCAGCTGGCGCTCGCCGCTGTAGCGCTCATCGCCCAGCCACGAGCCTTCGGGCCCCCAGAACAGTTCCTCGGGCTCCCACTGGTCGGCCCGGCCGCCGCCGAAGCCGAAGGTCTTGAAGCCCATGGACTCCAGGGCGACGTTGCCCGCCAGCACGTAGAGGTCGGCCCACGACAGCTTGGCGCCGTACTTCTGCTTGATCGGCCACAGCAGGCGGCGGGCCTTGTCGAGGTTGGCGTTGTCCGGCCAGCTGTTGAGCGGGGCGAACCGCTGCTGGCCGCCGCCCGCGCCGCCGCGGCCGTCGGTGATGCGGTAGGTGCCGGCGCTGTGCCAGGCCAGGCGGATCATCAGGCCGCCGTAGTGCCCGAAGTCGGCCGGCCACCAGTCCTGGGAGTCGGTCATCAGCGCCGTCAGGTCGGCGACCACCGCCTTGAGGTCGAGGGTCTTGAACGCCTTGGCGTAGTCGAACGCCTCGCCCATCGGGTTGGAGCGCGGCGAATGCTGGTTGAGGCTCTCGAGGCGCAGGTTCTTCGGCCACCAGTCGCGGTTGGTGCTGCGGGGACCATGTCCCATCGGGCATTGGCCCTGAATGCTGTCTTCGACCTTGGCGTCCATCGTTCTGTTCCTCCGCTTGAGCGTCCGTGATCGTCCGGCCCGAAGGCCGGCGTGAGTATTCTTCCCCCGGATTGCGACGCGATTGTTCGCCCAACTCCACGATAAAGAGAAGCGCCAAGGTCTAATGAACGTGATAGGCTATGCCTATGAACCTGCGAGACCTCCGCTACCTGCTGGCCGTCGCCGAGCACGAGCATTTCGGGCGCGCCGCCAAGGCCTGCGGCGTCAGCCAGCCCACCCTGTCGGTGCAGATCCGCAAGCTGGAAGACCTGATGGGCGTGACGCTGTTCGAGCGCTCCAGCAAGACCGCCGCCCCGACCGAAGCCTGCCTGCGGCTGATCGGCCACGCCCGCGCGGCGGTGACGGCGGCCGAGGCCATCCTGGCCACGGCCCGCAACATGCGCGACCCGCTGTCGGGCCGCTTCCGGCTGGGCATCATCCCGACCCTGGCGCCCTATCTGCTGCCGCTGGTCTTCGCGCCGCTGCGCCAGGCCCTGCCCGCCCTGGAGCTGGAGCCATGGGAGGACCAGACCTCGGCCCTGCTGGAGCGGCTGCGCGCCCACGAACTGGACGCCGCCCTGCTGGCCACCGAGGAGGACGGGCCCGACCTGGTCAGCCTGCCGCTGTTCGCCGAGCCCTTCCTGGCCGCCCTGCCCCCTGAGCATCCCCTGGCCGCCCGCGCGGTGATCCTGGAGACCGACCTGGCGCGCGACATCCTGGTGCTGGCCGACGGCCACTGCCTGCGCGACCAGACGGTCGAGGCCTGCGGCGGCGACGCGGGGCTGGGCGGCCCCCTCCGGGCGGCCAGCCTGCCGACCCTGCTGAACATGGTGGCGGCCGGCTACGGCACGACCCTGATCCCGGGCCTGGCGGCCGGGGCGGCGCAGGACGCCGGCATCGTGCTGCGGCCGCTGTCGGCCAAGGCGGGCCGGACGGTCCGCATCGCCTGGCGCGCGCACTTCCCCCGGCGGGCGGCGGTGGAGGCGGTGGGCGAGGTGATCGCCTCGCGGCTCAAGGGGTTCGCGGAGGGCGCGGCGGCGGGGGCGGTATAATCACCCTCTCTCTTTGAGAGAGGGAGGGGCCCGCCGCCGAAGGCGGTGGGAGGGTGAGAGGTTTCACCCTGTCCGAACGAAGCACGGCCAGGATGTCTTCGCCGACACCGCAAGGGTCGGCCAGCACCCGGTCGTTGGGAAACCTCAGAACCACGTATCCGAAGAGCTCCAGATCCTCTGTGCGGCGCGCGTCGTAGTCTTCGCGCTCTTCATGGGTCGGGCCATCGAGTTCGACGATCAACTTGCCCGCCTCGCAGACGAAGTCGGCGAGGTAGCGGTCTATCGGGACCTGTCGCAGGAACCTGAATCCGCCTAGCCGGCGATTGCGCACCAGCTTCCAGAACCTCTTCTCGGCGAGAGTCTGGTCCCGGCGGAGCCGGCGGGCGTTGGCGGTCGCATCCATGGGGCAAGCTTGAGCTTGGTCCTGATGACCACGCAACGGAAGGAATCGGGATTTTCCGGCCAGCTGTGAAACCTCTCACCCTCCCACCGCTTCGCGGTGGGCCCCTCCCTCTCTCTAAGAGAGAGGGGTTCCCCTACAGCGCCGTCAGCGGCTCCGCCACGTCCCCGTACCCCGCGTCCGCCTGGATCCGCAGCGACGCCCCGTCGACCCACGGCTCCACCGTCACCAGCGGCCGCGCCCGCGCCGCGCCGATCGCCGTCGCCGCGTCGGCGCTCTCCGCCAGCAGCTGCAGGTTCATCCGTGTCGGGAAGATCACCTTGCGCTCGCCGGCCTCCGCCAGGGCCAGGGCTTCGCCGGGCGCGATCCATTCGGCGTCGACCGCCTCGTGGCCGTCGCAGATGGCCAGCTGGGCCAGGGGCGCGTGGGCGACGTAGAACCAGGTGTCGAAGCGCTTGGCCATCAGCGGCGGCGTGATCCAGCGGGCGAAGACGGTCAGGGCCGACAGGTCCAGCTTCAGCCCCAGCTCGCGGACCACGTCGAGGAACGGCAGGCGGTCCTCGGCGACCGCCGCCCGCACGTCGATCGCCGCCTCGCCGGCATAGACCTCGCCGGCGGCGTCACGGGCCAGCAGCACGCCGGCCTCCTCGTAGGCCTCGCGGATGGCGGCGATGCGCAGCGGCGCGCCGTCGGCCTCGACGCTCTCCCAGCCGGTGGCGTGGTCGATCCAGGCCGGGTCGTGGTCGCCCGCATGGCTCTTGCCGCCCGGGAAGACCAGGGCGCCGGCCGCGAAGTCGATCTGGTGGTGCCGCTTGACCATCAGCACCTCGAACGAGGGCTCGTCGCGCAGCAGCAGGATGGTGGCGGCGGGTCGGATCGGGTCGGCGGGACGCTCTGTCATCGGACGAGGTTGGCGCCGAAGCGGGATGACGGCTAGAGATTTCGAACGGGTGTTCTAATGCCCGAACTCAATCCAAGCCCCTCAACGGTTGTCATCCCGGAAGCCTCGCAGAGGCTGTCCGGGACCCAGGGGACTGGGCTGAGGCCTTGCGGTTCACCTGGGTCCCGGACAAGCGCTGCGCGCTTTCCGGGATGACAACCGTTTGGAGCGCGAAAGCCGAAACAACGGCGGAACTTGAGCCGCCCCTACCCCGCCACCGCCGTCTTCGCCCGCTCGCCCAGTTGGTCCGCGCGGTCCAGCAGGTAGTCGGCGTCCTCGCGCGACACCGACGGCGCGGCGGTCAGGAAGCGCTGGATCATGTGCTCCTGGAAGCGCTCGCGGTCGCCGGGGCGGCCGTCGTATTCCAGGGCGTGGAAGGCGTCGACGCCCGCGCGGAAGGCCGGCTGCAGGCGCGGCGGCAGGCCCGCCCGCTCGCAGATCGCCTTCAGGCCCAGCTCGCCCGCGTCATGGATCATCAGCCAGGTGCGGTGATGCGGCACGCCGGCCAGCTCGGCCACGCCCCACTCGAAGAAGGTCATGTGGCCATGGGCCAGGGCCCGCAGCAGCAGCGACGGCGACAGCCGCCCGACGCTGTGCAGGTGGGCGGCGAAGGTCTTGGCGTCGGCCGAGCGTCCGGCCTGGTCGACCAGGTCGATCGTCGCCCGCTCCTTGGTGTCGAGGATCAGCTCCAGGGTGCGCTCGGCCGACAGCGGGTGCGTGGCCAGGATGTGGTCGCGCAGCTGTTCGCCGACCATGTCGATCAGGCGCTCGGTCACCGACAGCGGCAGGGACGAGCGGTAAGCGACCGCCGTCAGCACCTTCTCGGACTTGGCGAAGCGTTCCAGGGCCCGCTGCAGGGCCGTCTCGGACATGCGGGCGTTGTCGTTGGCGCAGAGGGTGGCGACCACCTCCTCGCCGCCCTGTTCGACCAGCAGGGCCGCGACCTTGCGCGACAGCTTGGGGCGCTTGGCCACGGCCATTTGCCGCACCGGTCCGCCCAGGCGGACGATCTCGGCCAGGTCGGCGTCGCTGAACACCGGCGAGAAGCTGATGATCGGCAGCGAGATGCTCTCGACGTCGCGGGCCAGGCGGTTGGCGACGTCGGCCGGCAGGGTCGGCGAGTTGCGCAGGGTCACGGCCATGGCGCGGCGGACCAGTTCGGCGGCGTCGGCGGCCATCACCCGCAGGATCTCGGCGGCCAGGGCGCGCTGCTCGTCGTCCAGCTCGGCGCGGTCGATGGTGCGGCACAGCTTGTGCGCGGCCAGGGCGCGCTCGTCCGGCGTCGCGCCCTTCACCAGCATGCGGATGTCGTGTTCGGTCAGGGCGGCGCGGGTGGTGGCCATCGATCTTCCCAGTCCCCACGGACGGCGAGGAATCGGATCATCCCCCGTTATGCTTAACGATTGTTTTCCCGCCTGGCGGCGCTCGTTAACGATAAGCCGTAACTCGGCGCAAACCGCGATCCTCTAGGGTCTGGGCTCACCAGCCGAGGAATCAGTCCTTGTTCGCCGAGCGCCGACAAAACACCCCCGCGAACGGCGGCGATGACGCCCGTCTGGCGCTCGACGCCCAGGCCGCTCTGCTGCCCTACGCGCTGGCCGTTTTCGCCGTCGCCCTGCCGATCTATGTCTGGGCCTGCTCGTTCGCGCAGAACGCCGGCTGGATGGCGATCAGCTTCGCCGTGTTCGCCATCAACTGGGGCATCTTCTACGGCGTGGTCGCCTGGCTGCGCACGCCCGGGGCCGAGGACCTGACCCGCCGCGCGCGGGTGCACGTGATGTCGGGCCTGCTGTGGGCCGTCGCGGTCTGCCAGATGGCCGTCTTCGCCGACGGGTCTGGCCCGGTGCGCGAGACCCTGCTGCTGCTGTCGGCCGGCGCGGCCGTGGTCTGCATCTTCTTCGCCGCGCCCTATCTGCTGGCCCTGCTGCTGACCGCCCCGCTGGCGGCGGCCGGGCCGCTGTACCTGCTGTTCTCGCAGCCGCAGAGCAATCAGGCCGGCGGCATGGCGTTCGGGGCCGTCAGCCTGGCCATGGCCCTGTCGCTGATCCTCAACCGCATGCTGCGCCGCCAGCACGCCCTGGCCCTGGCCCACGAGGCCCTGCTGGAGGAGCGGCTGAACGTGCTGGAGGCCGCCGAGCGCGCCGCCCGCTCCAAGTCCGACATCGTCGCCACCCTCAGCCACGAGATTCGCAACGGCCTGACCGGCGTGACCCACGTGCTGGCCGCCGCCGCCGGCAAGGGCGGCCGCGCGGCCCCGTCGCGGGAACAGCTGAACGCCGCCCTGGACGCCGCCCAGGACCTGGTCGCCGTGCTGAACGCCACCCTGGATTCCGAGACCGCCGAGTCGGGCCGTCTGGCCGTCGAGAGCGTCGCCTTCGAGCCCGTGCGCCTGATCCGCGACCTGGTCCTGCTGGACCGCCCCCACGCCGTGGCCAAGGGCCTGGAGCTGGTCGTCCACGTCGAGCCCGACCTGGAGCACCGCCAGCTGGGCGCGGCCATGGGCGATCCCCTGCGCACCCGCCAGATCATCGCCAACATCGTCGGCAACGCGGTCAAGTACACCGTGCGCGGCCGGATCGAGGTCCGGGTCGAGCGGCGGGACAACCTGATCGCCATCGAGGTGGCCGACACCGGCCCCGGCCTGTCGCGCGAAGAACTGGACCAGGCCTTCCAGGCGTTCCAGCGGGTCGAGCGCACCGGGGCGGGCGTCAACGGCGCGGGCCTGGGCCTGTCGCTGTCGCGTCAGCTGGCCAAGCTGATGGGCGGCGCGCTGGAGGCGAGCAGCGCCGTCGGCGTCGGCAGCTGCTTCACCCTGACCCTGCCCTTCGACGAACACGCCCCCTGCATGATCGAGCCCGACAGCGAGGCCCCGCACGCGGTCGAGGCCGCCGGCGCCCCGCCGCGCAACCTGCGCATCCTGATCGCCGAGGACGACGCCCTGAACGCGGCCATGCTGCGCGCCATCCTCGAGCAGCTGGGCCACCAGGTGGTCCACGCCCAGAACGGCCGCCGCGCCCTGGACCTGGCCCGCATCTGCGACTTCGACCTGGTGATGCTGGACGGCCGCATGCCGATCCTCGACGGCCCGCAGACCGCCGCCGCCCTGCGCGCCCTTGAGACCGCCAACCGCGAGGTCCCGATCGTGGCCGTGATCGGCGGCGACGCCGACGAGGCGCGCGAGTGCCTGGACGCCGGCGCCGACACCGTGCTGCGCAAGCCCGTCAGCGTCGCGGCCGTGGCCCGCGCCGTGGCCGACGCGGCGACGATCGACCGCAAAAGCGGGGAAGCCGGCCGGACGGCGGTCGCCTAGCGACGGGTTCAGCAAAATGCGAAGCGGTTTCGCGCCCGGAACCCGTCGAGCGTAAACACTTTCCAACAGCTGTTTAAGTCGTCCACACTGCCCGCAACGACAAGAAGCGGGAGGACGGGATGCTGCGCGATCTGCGGGTCATCGAGCTGGCCACCTATATCGCCGCCCCCGGCGCGGCCGGGATCATGGCCGACTGGGGCGCCGACGTGATCAAGATCGAGTCGCCCGACGGCGACCCGATGCGGGGCTTCTTCGACACCCTGGGCTCGGATCAGGCCGCCAACCCGATCTTCGAGCTGGACAACCGCGGCAAGCGGTCGGTCGTGCTGGATATCCGCACCGACGCCGGCCGCGAAGCCGCCAAGGCCCTGGTCAAGGACGCCGACATCTTCCTGACCAATGTCCGTCCCGCCGGCCTGGCCCGGGCCGGGCTGGACTACGACAGCCTCAAGGCCGTCAATCCGCGCCTGATCTATTGCAGCCTGACCGGCTACGGCCTGGAGGGTCCCGATGCCGACCGGCCGGGCATGGACGTGGCCGCCTTCTGGTCGCGGGCCGGAGTGGGCGCGATCACCGCCGCCAAGGGCGCCGAGCCCTTCCCGCTGCGCACCGGCATGGGCGACCACGTGACCTCGCTGGCGACGGTGTCGGCCATCCTGGCGGCCGTGCACGAGCGGCATCGGACGGGCGTCGGCCGGCTGGTCGAGACCTCGCTGCTGCGCACCGGCGTCTATGCGATCGGCTCGGACATGGCCATCCAGCTGCGGTTCGGGAAGCTGGCCTCCACCCGTCCCCGGCGCGAGGCGGTGCAGCCCCTGGCCAACTTCTTCCAGACCCGCGACGGCCGCTGGATCTGCCTGCTGGCCCGCCAGGGCTCGACCGACTGGGCGCGGATCGCGACGGCGGCGGGCCGGCCCGAGCTGGTCGACGACCCCCGCTTCGCCGGCGCCCGCCTGCGGCGCGAGAACGGCGGGGCCCTGGTCGACATCCTGGACGCGGCCTTCGGGGCCATGGACTACGCGGAGGCGGCCGCCGCGCTCGACGCCGGCGACCTGACCTGGGCCCCGTGGCAGACGCCCCGCGACCTGGTCGGCGACCCGCAGGCCAAGGCGGCCGGCTGCTTCGTGGAGACGCCCGACGGGCGCGGCGGGACGTTCCCGGCTCCGGCGGGCCCGGCGCGTTTCCCGGGGGCGCAGGACGGGCCCAGAGGCCCCGCCCCGGCGTTGGGCGAGCATACGGTTTCGGTGCTGACCGAGATTGGTTGGTCGGAGGACGAGATCGCAGGGGTTAGCTCGGCCCGCTAACCTCCCAGCCGCTCATCCCGGCATTCGCCGGGATGAGCGGATTCTTGTAGGGCTTGAGCCCCCTACCGCTGCGTCTTGTCGTTGGCGTCGGACAGCACGCGCAGCATCTCGGCCGAGAACATCGAGCTGGCCATGCGCTGGGTCGACGAGCCGCCGTTCGAGGCCAGGCTGAAGCCGTTGTCGGCGTCCTGCGGGCCGCGCAGGATCAGGCTGACCAGCTCGCGCTGCTGCTGGATGCGTTCCAGCCGGCGGCCGGTGGCGTACTGCAGGAAGCCCTGGTCGGTCTCGGGGGCCGGAGCGGCCGGCACGACGGGAACCTCGCCGCCTCCGCCGCCCGTGCGGGTGAGGTTGGCGTAGACCTCGCTGACCGTGGCCGCGCGGCCCTCGCGATAGAAGATCGAGCGGTTGGCGGCGGCGGCGTCCGGGAACATGGCCGCGGCGCTGGCGCCCGGCGAATTGCCCACGGCCTCGATCAGCCGGGCCGAGCCCTGCGGCCCCAGGAAGTGGGCGGCGTAGAGCTCGCCGGCCGTGGGCGTGCGCCCCACCCGGCCGCGCAGATACGAGGCGTGGTCGCTGGCCAGTTCGCCGGCCATCAGCGAGGCGGCGTGCGGGTCGAGCTTCAGGCCCAGGACCGCCTTGCGGGCCTCGTCGCCGGCCACCCGATAGCGGCCGTCCGAACCCTGCTGGATGAGGTCGGCGTAGCGGGCGTAGCCGTACTTGGCGCCGTGCTTCTTCAGGGTCGACAGCCAGGTCTGGTCCACGAACTGGAACAGGCCCGAGGCCGACGAGGTGCGCGCCTTGGCGGCGGGGTTGAAGCCGCTCTCGCGCTTGGCCGCGCCCATCAGGAACGAGAAATCCACGCCCGTCGCGCTGGACGCGCGCTGGATCGCCGACTCGACGACGCTGCGGATGGAGGTGACATTCGCCATGCCCGAAGATGTGGACGCGCATGGTTAATCACGGATTAACCATGCGGCCCGACCCGGCAGAAATTGCCTGTGGCGGGTTGCCACAGTTACACGCGTAAAAATTCTACGCCCGTAATATTTACAAACGTAATTCGGCGTGACAGGCTTCCTCCATCGACCCGGCTCCACCAGCGGTCGATGCAGAAGGAGGTTGTCATGGTTGCGTACGAAGGCGCTGTCGGTTCCTACATTCCCGGCCTGGACGCCAAGCCCAGGAAGGCGCCCAAGGCCCTGGTCGCGGCCCTGGTCGTGGTCTCCGCCGCCCATGCCGGCCTGTTCGCCTACCTGGCCTATCAGAAGTGGGTCGCTCCCCCGACGGTGATCTCCGACCCGCCGATCATCGAGGTCCCGCTCTACGATCCTCCCGAACCCGAGCCCAAGAAGCCGATCCAGCAGACCCAGACCTCGAACCCGCCGCTGATCCACAAACCGACCCTGGTCACGCCCTCGACGGTCGATCCGCTGCCGGTCAAGCCGGTGGAAGGTCCCCGCGATCCGCCCGGGCCGGGTCCGGTGGACCTGAAGACCGACCTGCCGCCCGGGCCGCCGACCGTGGTCGAGGCGCCGCAGCCCAAGATGATCACCCGGCCCAACTGGCTGAAGAAGCCCGGGGCCTCGGAGTTCAGCCGGTTCTATCCGGAAAGCGCCATGCGGCGCGGCGTCGGCGGCATGGCCACCCTGAACTGCACGGTGGCCGCCAACGGCTCCATCCAGGCCTGCAGCGTGCTGGACGAGACCCCGTCCGAGGAAGGCTTCGGCAAGGCCGCCATCAAGCTGTCGCGGTTCTTCAAGATGAGCCCGCAGATGGAGAACGGCCAGGCCGTCGATGGGGCCAGCGTGCGCATCCCGATCCGCTTCAACGCGGCCGAGGGCTAGAGGGCGCGCCGCCTCTCCCCTCGGGAGGCGGCGGCCCGAAGGTCCCGAGGGGCGCCGGCCGGAGTGCATGTTGGCCGGCGCCGTCCATCGGTCTCGGGGGAGCCCCGGGCCGCCGCGAGCCTTCCAGCGCGGCGGCCCGGGGTTTTCGTTCGTCGGCTCAGCCGCGCGCGAGGTCCGCCAGATAGGCGCAGAACATGTCGGCCATGGCGTCGGCGTAGGTGGCGATCTCCGCGTCGGTCCGGGGCGTCTCCGAGAACGATTTGCCCACCTGGCTCATAGTCGTCTTGATCAGGTCGCCGGCCAGCAGCCGCGTCGCCTCGTCGGCCGCCGGCAGCGCCTCGGCCATGAAGGCCCGGACGATGTCGCCGCCCCAGATCCTGACCTCCTGGGCCTCGGGCGCGTCGCGATACAGCGGGGCGGCATCGTTCAGCGCCACGCGCATCTGGGCCTCCTCGCACTCGGACCGGACGAAGGCGTGGACCAGGGCCCGCAGGCGCTCCAGCGGCGGCCGCGCGGCGTCCTCGAGCACGCTCCGCAACAGGTCGGTCGTCTGGCGCCATTCGTCGGTCTGCAGGCGGAACAGGATCGCGGCCTTGTTGGGGAAGTACTGGTAGACCGACCCGACGCTGACCCCGGCCTTCTCGGCCACCCGCGCCGTGGTGAACCGCGCCGCGCCTTCCTTCGCCAGAACCTGAACCGCCGCTTCCAGAATGGCCGCGACCAGCTCGGTCGAGCGGGCCTGGCGCGGCTGCTTTCGCGAGGAAATCCGGGGACTTGCACGTTCTGTCATGGGGCGCCCCGGCAATGCGAATAGGAAACCTGACGGATTAGTCGCATTTCTGAAGGGGCGCAAGGACGCGCCTTTTCGAGACCGGAAACACCCCATGACCACCCTGACCACGCCCCCTGTCGGGCCGCTCCTGGATCGCCTGTTCGAGGAAGCCTCGGCGACCTCGCCGATGGACAATCCGGCGCTGGCCGCCCTGGCCGGCGGCGACCACGCGCGGCTGATGCGCAGCAAGACCGACTATCTCGACTTCTACGGCCACCTGAAGGACTACCCCCTCGCCGTCTCCCGCGAGACGGGCCTGCTGCTCTACATGCTGGCCCGCAGCCTTAAGGCGCGGACCGTCGTCGAGTTCGGGACCTCGTTCGGCCTGTCGACCCTGTGCCTGGCCTCGGCCCTGCGCGACAATGGCGGCGGGGTGGTGATCACCAGCGAGTTCGAGCCGTCCAAGGCGGCGCGGGCCCGAGCGAACCTGACGGCCGGCGGCCTGATCGACCTGGTCGAGATCCGCGAAGGCGACGCCCTCCAGACGCTGAGCATCGACCTGCCCGAGACCATCGACCTGCTGCTGCTGGACGGCGCCAAGGCGCTGTATTCCGACATCCTGGACCGGGTCGAAAGCCGCCTGCGCCCCGGCGCCCTGATCGTCGCCGACAACGCCGACTACTGCCCGGAATACCTGGAGCGCGTGCGCGCCCCGGACGGCGGCTACCTGTCGACGCCGTTCGCCGAGGACGTGGAACTGTCGATGCGGGTCGGGTGAGATCGCCACCAAAGCCCCTCTCCCAAAGGGAGAGGGAGGGGGCCCGCGCCGCAGGCGTGGGAGGGTGAGGGGTTTCACCGTGTCGGGTTTGGCTGCGGCCGCACTGCCAGCGCGCCGGTCGGCGTCGTAACCCCTCACCCTGCCCTCTCCCTCTGGGAGAGGGTTCCGAATGGGCGACTTACGCTCGGCGGATAGCGAACGAACCTCAGCGTTTTCAACGCCCTGAACTTTCTCGACCCGATTTGATCCTCACCCTTCCGAGCAGCCTTATCCTTTACCCACCTCGACGCGGGAAAGGGCGCATGGCCAGCGACCGATGCGGCGGCGGGGGGCGATCGAGCGGGAAGCTCCTTCGGCGGTCCGAAAGGATCAAACCCCATCCATCTGGTGCCGGCTGGGCTCGGAACACGGATACAGCGTTGGATGGGGGCCGGTTGAGCAGCAGGCGGGCGATGAGACGCTCGCGGTCCGGGACTGGGGATCGTTGCTCCAGCCCGCCCGCCGGAGGCTTCAAGGCGGCGAGGTTCCAATAGAACTCAGCGCCGTCGCGCTTCCGGATAACGACCGCGCGGAGCGATCGGGCTTCGTCGAAACGGTTACTCTCTACTTCCTCCGGACGATGTCCGGCGCTCCGCGTCCCTTTCCACCAGCTCACAGCCATTTGGCGTGGGATCACACTCCCTTGCCCCCACCTGACCGCTTCGCGGTCTGTCCGCCCCCGTAGGGGGCGGAGCCTCGCGCGGTCCGCTCAGCAAAGCTCTTCCCCCTCCGGGGGAAGACGACCGCGAAGCGGTCCGTAGGGGGCAAGTGCTGACCGCACCGCCCGAACAGGAAGGACCAGTTCAATAACTCTTCGGCAGGCCCAGCACCCGTTCGGCGATGAAGTTCAGGATCATCTCACGGCTGATCGGGGCGATGCGGGCGATCATCGCCTCGCGGAAATAGCGCTCGACGTCATATTCCTTGGCGTAGCCCATGCCGCCATGGGCCAGGACGCTGGCCTCGCAGGCGGTGAAGCCGGCCTCGGCGCCCAGGTACTTGGCGGCGTTGGCCTCGGCCCCGCAGTCCTGGCCGCGGTCGTAGAGGGCGGCGGCCTTGAAGGCCAGCAGGTTGGCGGCCTCCAGCTCGGCCCAGGACTTGGCCAGCGGATGGGCGACGCCCTGGTTCCGGCCGATCGGCCGGCCGAACACCACGCGCTCCTTGGCGTAGGTCGTCGCCTTGGCCAGGGCCGCACGGCCCAGGCCGATGGCCTCGACCGCGAACAGCACCCGCTCGGGATTGAGGCCGTGCAGCAGGTAGGAGAACCCCTTGCCCTCCTCGCCGACCAGGTCGTCGGCCGGCACGAACAGGTCCTCGATGAAGAGCATGTTACACTCGACGGCCTTGCGCCCCATCTTGGGGATCGGCTTGGCCTCGATCTTCTCGCGGTCGGTATAGAACAGGCTCAAGCCCTGGGTGGGCTTGGCGCACTGGTCCTTGGGCGTGGTGCGGGCGATGATCAGGATCTTGTTGGCGCGCTGGGCCCCGGTCGTCCAGATCTTGCGGCCGTTCAGCACGTAGCCGTCGTTGGTGCGCTCGGCCCGGGTCTCCAGGCTCGAGGTGTCCAGGCCCGAATTGGGCTCGGTCACCGCGAAGCACATCTTGTCCTCGCCCGAGATCAGCCGCGGCAGGTGCTTCTGGCGCTGCTCGTCGGTGCCGAACTTCACGATCGGCATCGGGCCGAAGATGTTCAGGTGGATGGCGCTGGCGCCCGAGAAGCCCGCGCCCGACTGGGCCACGGTCTGCATCATGATCGCCGCCTCGGTCAGGCCCAGGCCCGCTCCGCCGACGCTCTCGGGCATGGCCACGCCCAGCCATCCCCCCTCGGCGATGGCGGCCACGAATTCCTCGGGGAAGATCCCGGTCTCGTCGGTGCGGCGCCAGTACTCGTCGTCGAAGCCGGCGCACAACTTGGCGACCCCCTCGCGGATGGCTTCCTGCTCGTCGGTCAACCAGAATCCGCTCATCCGCCCCTGCCCTGCTCTTGTTGCGCCTCAGGTCCTCGAGAAACGCCGCGCATCGAACAGCGCGGCGTCCGGGCCTGGGTTATCACCCTTCAGATACGACGCGACCAGATCGGCCACAAGCGGGGCCAGCAGCCAGCCGTTACGGCGGGCGCCCACGGCCAGCATCAAACCCGGCGTCGCGCTCCAGCCCACCAGGGGCAGGCCGTCGGGCGTGGCGGCCCGCACCCCGACCTCGGTGGTCAGGACGGCCTCGGCCAGTTCGGGACGCAGGCGGATCGCCGCCGCGCGCAGGGCTTCGGTGACCGAAGGGTCGATGGTCAGGTCGTCGCGCCCGGTCTCCATGGTGGCGCCTATGGCCGGGCGCTCGCCAGGGCAGATATAGACCCCCTCGCCCCGGATCACCGGTCCGGTCGCCGGACCGCGGTCGGCGCGCAGGATCTGGCCCTTGATCGGCGTCAGCGCCGCCAGTTCCGGCGCCAGGCCGCCGGCGTCGGCCGCGCCGGTCGCCAGCACCACGGCCGTGAAGGCCTTCAGATCGTCGGCGACGAAGGCGCGGGGCTGGAGGCGTCCGCCCAGGGCCTCGAAGGCGGCGCGCAGGGCGGCCAGGGCCGGCCGGGCCTCGACCCGCCAATCCTCGGCGTCGACCAGGGCCCCGTCCAGGCGCTGGAAGGGGACGCCCAGGGCTTCGAAGCGCGCGGCGATATCCGCCAGCCACGCGGCCCGTCCCTCGACCCTCAGCCCCTCGCGGAGGATCGGCAGGTCCAGCCCCTCGGCGAAGGCGAGCCACAGGTCGCGGGCCCGCCGCAGCACAGCCAGGTGCGGGGCCGAAACGGGGTCGAACACGGACTCGGCCACCGGCGCCAGCATGCCGGCGGCCACGCTGGACGCGTTGTCGCCGGCGGGATCGGGGTCGAACAGCGTGACGTCGAACTGGGCGCGGGACAGGGTCAGGGCGACGGCCGATCCGATCGCGCCGGCGCCGGCCACCGCCACCCGCGCGCGAGGCTTGGTCTCCATGGGCGGCAGACACCCTCGCCCGCGCCAAACGTCAAGCCCGACGGGCCATTTTGCGGCGTCGCGGCGTGTGTCAGAGGCGTGACTAAGGCAACCGCATGGGTCTATCCTGTGTTAACCAAGCTGGACCACACGCTCTCGCAAAAAGCGAGCGTCGGCGGTGTCTGGGAGGAACGTGACGCGGATGACCGACAAACCCACTTCCGACTTGGCTCACCCCGTCGATCTCTATGTGGGGGCGCGCCTTCGGATCCGTCGCAAGGTCCTGGGCCTGAGCCAGACGCAGCTGGCCGAGGCCCTGGGCATAACCTTCCAGCAGATCCAGAAATACGAGCGCGGCGCCAACCGCATCAGCGCCTCCAAACTCTACGAGGCCGCCCGCCTGCTGCAGTCGCCGGTGTCCTACTTCTTCGAGGGCCTGGACGAGACCACGCAGGGCGCCGTGGACGACGGCTTCGCCCAGCGCATGACCCAGTTCGTGGCCACGCCCGAGGGGCTGGAGCTGGCGGGGCTGTTCCCGCGGCTGAACGACCGCCGGCTGCGGCGCCGGGTGGTCGACCTGGTCAAGGCGATGGTCGACGACGAGCCGGGAGCGGTCGCGCCCTAGGAGACGCCGGCGGCGGGTCCCCAAGGCCGCGCCGCACGCGCGCACGGATCGCCGGCTCCTCTCGGACGTTTCATGAGGCCAAGGGGCGTTCGTCGCCGTCCACGAGCCCGCATGCTTCTGATCGTATCGCTGTTCCTGATCTGCGCCGTCGTCACCCCGCCGGTCGGCGAGGTGGTTCGCCGTCACCAGCGCGCGATCTGGCGCCGCAAGCAGATCGAGGCCTTCCTCCGCGCCACGCCGGTGGCCGAGTACCGTTTCGACGGCCCGTCCTAGCGGCGTTGCGCCGCACTTCCGCAAAACACCGTTCGGGCGCAACCTTCGGGTCAGGGAGCGGACGCGCAGAAGCGCGTCAAAGTCGGGAGTTTCGAAGTGAGCGCGTCCTCGAAGACGGCGGTCGGCCGCATTCGCTATTGGTGGCAAGCCCGGCCGATGGTCGGCCTGGCGGCGGGGTGGATCGCGATCGCCCTGGTCGGCTGGCGCGTCTGGAGCGCCCTGAGCGGCCGCCACGCCTAGGCCTCGGCCCCAATGAAAAAGCCCTGGGCGAACCCAGGGCTTTTCAACGTCTTGCGATGGTACCACCTCTCGGGCTCGAACCGAGGACCTCTAGATCCACAATCTAGCGCTCTAACCAACTGAGCTAAGGCGGCGTATCGCGAGGCAGTGTCTTTAGTCGGACGCGCGAGCCGGATCAAGCGCCGAAACGGCCCTTCCACACGAAAACGCCCCGGAGCGGTGAAGCTCCGGGGCGTTCGTTTCTTGGCCTGTCGCCTCGGCCCCTAGCGGGGGACCGTGAACACGATCGGGATCGTGATCTGACCGCCGTCCACCGGAGCGCCGTCAAGCGTCTTCGGCTTCATGCGGAACAGCCGCGACAGCTTCAGGGCCGCATCGCCGAAGCCGTAGTCGGCCGGGTTTTCCGACACGACCGAGCAGCCTTCCAGCGACCCCTTGGCGGTGACGGTGCACGACAGGGTCGCGCGGCCGCCAACTTCCATCCGCTGAGCGCGGTCGGGGTAGTAACGAGCCATGTCCTCGCCGGTGGGCTTGCGGGCCCAGTCCGGCTTGGTGATCACCGAAGCCCGAGCCGGCGGGTTCGAAGGAACCGGCGGCACGTTCGAGATCACCGGCGGAGCCGTTTGCTCGACCCGCTCCTTGACGGGCGGAATCGGCAGCGGCGGCGGCGGCGTCACGTCCGGCGGCGGCGCGATCGGCGGCCTCGGCTGCACCACCGCGGGAGGCGGAGGCGGAGCGTTGGTCGGCGGCGGCGGCGGCGGCGGAGGAGGCGGCGGCGGCGGCGGGGGCGGCGGAGGCAGCTCCACGTCCACGGCGTCGTCGTGATACTCCTTCATCACCGCTTCGAACTTCTGCTTCGCCAGATAAGCGAACAAAGCAGCGTGGAAGCCGACGACGACGATGGTCGCGACGCCGAAGGCGCCGAGGCCCTTCTTGCGGCGCGGGCCGTCCGAAGTGAGCGGATCGTAGTGGCGATGCTCAGGCGTTTGTTGTTCAGCCATGCATCACCCCTAGCTGTTCTGATCCTTGCCGATGAGCGCCACGCTATAGAAGCCGTTATCCTGGAGGGTGTTCATCACCTCCATGAAGGCCCCGTAGCGCGTCTTTTCATCGGCGCGGATATAGATGCGCTCCTTGGTGGGATCGCGACGGCCAATGTTCTTAACGAGGTCCGCACCCATCTCGTCAACCGTAGTGCGGTCATCGCCAATGAAGACCTGTCCCGAAGCCTTGATCGAGATGTAGACGGGCTTTGGCGGGGTCGTCGACGGTTTGGCGACCGCCGGCGGCAGGTTCACTTCGACCGACACGGAGGCGAGCGGAGCCGCCACCATGAAGATGATCAGGAGAACCAGCATGACGTCCACGAAGGGCGTAACGTTGATCTCGCTGTTTTGGTCGATGTTAAACCTGTCGCCCCCACCGCCTGAGAGTTTGGCGGCCATCGGTCTTACGCCCCTTTGTCGAGCTGACGCGAAATGGCGTTCATCAGTTCAGCAACGAAACCTTCAGAGCGCGTGCCGTAGCCGGAAATGCGGGTCTGGAAGAAGTTGTAGAAGATAACGGCCGGGATAGCGGCGAACAGACCAATACCGGTGGCGAGCAGCGCTTCGGCGATGCCGGGGGCGACGACGGCCAGGTTGGTCGTGTTGGTGTTCGCGATGCCGATGAACGAGGTCATGATCCCGTAGACGGTGCCGAACAGACCGATGAACGGACCGGCCGAACCGACCGAGGCCAGGAACACCATGCCGCCCGACAGGCGCTTGGCCAGCGAGGCTTGCACCGCGTTGATGGCGTAGGTGGCGCGGGTCAGGGTCGAGTCACGGTGCTCGCCGCCGACGGCCAGGCCAGCTTGGCGCGACAGTTCGACTTCTTGGGCGGCCGCGGCGGCCATGTCGGCCATCGGGTTGCCTTCGAATTCTTCCGACGAGCCGATGCGGGCGATGTCGGCGATCGAGCGAGCGCCCCGGAAGGCTTCCAGGAACTTGTCCGATTGCTTGTTCAGGGCGCCGAACTCGAACAGCTTGGTGATCAGCAGGACCCACGAGAAGATCGAGGCCAGGATCAGGCCGATCATGACGACCTTAACCACCGCCTGGGCCGACAGGAACATGCCGATCGGGGTCAGGGAGTGGGACTTCATCTTCTCGGTCGCGGCGACGCCGGCGTCCAGGGGCTCTTCAGCGGGCGCTGCGGCGGCGGGGGCCGGGGCGGCAGCGGCCGGAGCGGCGGCTTCGGTGGTGGCCGGCGCAGGAGCAGCAGCGTCCTGGGCGAAAGCCGGGGCGCTCGCCATCAGCGCCATGGCGCCGACGAGAGCGATGAGGGGGGTTTTCCGTTTAATGTCGAGCATCTGTCGCCAGTTCCTGATTGGTCTAGCACGTTTGGACCGAGGGTCGTCGCGCGAGAGCGTCTCCACCCTAACTTGAATAGTCCACACGGTGTCCGATCTCTCGGACGCCTTGCGGACCCGCTTCGCTGCGCTCGACCCGTTACGCCCCCCAAGCCGGGCTCATGCCCATCAAGAAGGATCGTTTCGAAGCGCGTGTGATCGCCGCCCCCGAGGAGGCTTCGATCTTACCGCAATGTTAGAATTGCGGCAGGGGTCCTTTGGCAACCCCTTTTCGTACCGTCAAGGGGTGCGAGGTCGCATAAATTTACCGACCATTCGACCGGTCCGGGGGCTTTGCCGCATCGCACAAATGGGAAATCAGGATTTGAGGGCGGTTTTTCCCTACCAAAGGGAATAACGATGTTGCACTGCAACATGCTTACAAAACATCGGTCTCGCAGACCTGATCTGAGCGCGCATCGTCGCCCAGTTCAATCTAGCCGGGAAAGACGTCCGTCGGACATCTGACCTCCCTCGCCGACCGTCTTGGCCGATAGACGAGGATTTTCGCCTCCGGGCGGCGTTTTCGCCCTTCAAAGCGGGCCCTCCACCTCCCGGCCCGGGCCTCGACCTTGTTCCCACCGGGAAGCGCGGCCGGATCGCTCCGACCTCGCCGAACCCCGCCCAACCGGCCCCTGAGAGGGCGGGAGCGCCTCCGGGAATCGGCGCGGCTCCGGAAATCCGCCTTCCCGCTCCGGGCTCGCCTTCGGTTGGTCAGGCCACCGCTAAAATTTCACGTCTGCCCTGAGGCGGACGCGAGTGACCAAGTTCGCGGCGCCACGGCGAGATCGCCCGACGACACGGCCAAACCGTGAAGCGATCGAAACTGAGCCGGGTGTGAAAGGAGTGGTGCCTGGGGGCGGATTCGAACCACCGACACGCGGATTTTCAATCCGCTGCTCTACCAACTGAGCTACCCAGGCCCTGGGCCGGAGAAGCGGTCGAAACCGCTTCGGCGCCCGCCCGACGGCGGGGAGCCGCGTCTATAGGGGAGGCTAAAAACGAAGTCCAGCCCCTCTTGAAACGATCTCGAACTATTCCCGACCGAAGTCTGTGGACGGCGGGTTTTCCTCGTCCTCGTCGGCGCCGGGCACCACGTACCGGTCCGACAGCCAGCGGTTCAGGTCGATGTCGGCGCAGCGCTTGGAGCAGAACGGCTTGAAGGCCGGTTCCGTCGGCTTCTTGCAGATGGGGCAGGCGCTCATGAGGACGCGACCTCCAGACGATCGTTGGGCCAGTCGGCGACGACGGCCACGGTGAAGCGGCGGCCGATCCTGTCGGCCAGGGCGGCGTCGAGGGCCGCGAAGGCCTCGGCGACGGCGGCGCTGCAGCGTCCGGCCAGCCTGCCGCCCGGATCCGCCCTGCCCTCGCGCTCGAAGGCCCGGACCAGGCGCAGGGCCCCAGCGCGGGCCGTGAGGGCGCTCGTCTCGTCCAGCAGCCGGTCGAGAATCGGCTTGGTCCGGCGCGGCACGATCATCTCCAGCGCCCCGAACTTGCTGATCGCCCCGATCCCGACGCCGGGATTGTCGACGGCGAAGGCGTTGCGGGCGGCCGTGGTCAGGGCCGGGCCGTCGTGGCCGCGGCCGACCAGGTCGAAGACCACGAGGCCGGCCAACCCCTTCAGGCGCAGGATGCGGGCGGCCGTCGTGAAGGCGGCCATGTTGGCGGCGCGGGCCGCCTTCTTGGAATCGCCCTCGCGGGCGCCGAGATCGACGTCGACGGCCACCAGGGCGCGCGTCGCCTCGATGCTGACGTCGCCGCCGCCCGGCAGGGCGAAGACGGTGGCCAGGGCCTCGGCCTCGGCGGCCTCGACGGCCTCCAAGGCGGCCAGGCCCTGGGTCGGGGAGCCCGACTTCACCCAGAGGCGCAGCAGCTCGTCGATGGTCGGCGCGTGGGCCAGCACGCGCGGCTCGCCCTCGGCCGGGCCGACGTAGCGGGCCACGCCCGACTTGTCGCGGCGCGACGGGCTGCGGACCTCGATCTCGACCACCTGGCCTTCGACCAGCTTGGGCATGTCGGGCTTGAGGTTGAGCAGCAGGTCGGCCCCGCCCGGCAGGGCGACGAAGGCGGAGTTGAAGGCGCGTTCGATCTTCTTGACCCGGGCCACGCCCCGCACGCCCTCGGCGTCCAGCAGGTCGTCGCCGTCCCATTGGGCGACCAGGCGCTCGGGACGGCCGTCCAGGGTGACGACCCCGACCGTCTCGCCGATTCCCTTGTAGAGGTAGGCCCGGCGTTCGCTCATTTGCGGTAGCCCAGACCGGTCAGGAGATTGAGGGTCTCGTAGAGCGGCAGACCGACGACCGAGGTGTAGGAGCCGTGCAGGTCGACGATGAAGCCCCCCGCCACGCCCTGCACGCCGTAGCCGCCCGCCTTGCCGCTCCATTCGCCGCCGGCCAGGTAGTCGGCCCGCTCCTGGTCGGAGAGATGCTTGAACTGCACGCGGGTCTCGACCAGCCGCGAGGCCTCGCGGCCGTCGGGGGCGATGGCGGCCACGCCGGTCAGGACCTTGTGGTTGCGGCCGGAGAGCAGCTTGAGGCACCAGGCCGCCTGCTCTTCGGTCTCGGCCTTGGGCAGGATGCGGCGCCCCACGGCCACGACGGTGTCGGCGGCCAGGACGATGGCCCCGGGCGAGCGGGGCGCGACCGCCCTCGCCTTCTCCACGGCCAGACGCAGGGCGTGACGCCGCGGGGTCTCGTCCCGCAGCGGCGTTTCATCGATGTCGGCGGGATCGACCCGATCCGGGGCGACGCCGACCTGCGCCAGCAGGTCCAGGCGCCGGGGGCTCGCGCTGGCCAGGACCAGCGGCGTCCGCTGGACGACCATTCGCCAGCCCTACTTGAAGCGGTAGGTGATGCGGCCCTTGGTCAGGTCGTAGGGCGTCATTTCCACGAGCACCTTGTCGCCGGCCAGCACGCGGATGCGGTTCTTGCGCATCTTGCCGGCGGTGTGGGCGATGATCTCGTGATCGTTCTCCAGCTTCACGCGGAAGGTCGCGTTGGGCAGCAGTTCGCTGACCGTACCGGGAAACTCGAGCAGTTCTTCCTTAGCCATCAGGCCTCTCAAAACGGGTTACGCCATGCCGGTAAAGCCCCCGCGACGATTGAGTCGGGAGGCGTCACGCGGCTGCGAGGCGGGGTGTATAACGCATTCACCCCCCAAACGTCGATGGCGCGCCGAAACGTTGTCGTATCGCCGTGGCCAGAGCGTCACGCACCTCGCGGTAGGCCGCCAACATGGCGTCGCGCGAGCCGTCCGCAAGGGTGGGGTCGTGGGTCGGCCAGTATTCGATGTCGGTGGCCCGGTCGCGGGCCAGCTCGACGGCCCGGTGCTGGGCCTCGGGCGTCAGGGAGATGACGACATCGAAGCTGTCGTCCTCCAGCTGGGCGAAGCTCTTGGGCCGGTGGCCGGTGACGTCCAGGCCCATCTCGTCCATGACCACGGCCACGAACGGATCGACGCCGTCCTCGTCGGGATCGGGCTTCAGCCCGCACGAATCGACGAACGCCCGCGTGCCGTAGAAGTGCTTGAACAGCGCCTCGGCCATCGGCGAGCGCACGCGGTTGTAGTTGCAGGCGAAGAGGACGGCGCCCGGGAGGTCCGACGGCACGGTCCCTAACCCCGCCAGTGCAGCGCGCAGATCAGGGTGAACAGCCGGCGGGCGGTGTCGAGGTCGGTCTTGACCTTGCCCTCCAGCCGCTCGCGCAGCAGGGTCGAGCCCTCGTTGTGCAGGCCGCGCCGGCCCATGTCCAAGGCCTCGATCTGCTGCGGCGACGAGTTGCGGATCGCCGCGTAATAGCTGTCGCAGATCATGAAGTAGTCCTTGATCACCCCCCGGAAGGGCGACAGGGACAGCAGGTGCCGGCGCTCGTATCCGGGGCCGGCGATGTCGAAGGCCAGGCGGTTCTCGACCAGCGACAGCTTCAGGTCGTACGGCCCGCCCGCCGCCTCGGCCGGCTCGAAATAGTTGCCGTCCAGCAGGTCGAAGATCGCAACCTGCCGTTCCTGCTCCTGGTCGCGCGAGGCGGCGGCCAGGCTGTCCTCGTCGATGAGGATGGACTTCAGGAACTGGCTGGCCTTGGCGTCGGACATCGTCGGCAGACTTGCCCCTTACGGCTTGGTTGGCAACCGGACCGCCGCCGACAGGGCGTGGGCCGGCAAGCCCTCGGCCTGCGCCAGGGCCACGGTGTGCGGGCCCAGGATCGCGAACGAGGCCGCGTCGCACTTCACGATCGAGGTGCGCTTGAGGAAGTCGTAGATCGACAGGCCCGACTGGAAGCGCGCCGCGCGGCTGGTGGGCAGCACGTGGTTCGAGCCGGCCACGTAGTCGCCGATGGCTTCCGGCGTCAGGCGGCCCAGGAAGATCGCCCCGGCGTGGCGCACGCGGTCGGCCAGGCGCTCGGGCTCGTCGATGGCGAACTCGACGTGCTCGGGGGCCAGCAGGTCCACCAGGCGCGGGCTGTCGTCCAGCGGCGCCAGGATGATCGCGCCGTGGTCGCGCCACGAGGCGGCGGCGTCGACGCCGGTGGCCAGGGTCTTCAGGCGCGCGTCGACGGCGTCGGACACCGCCTGGGCGAAGGCCTCGTCGTCGGTGATCAGGATCGACTGGGCGGCCGGGTCGTGCTCGGCCTGGCTCAGCAGGTCGACGGCGATCCAGTCGGGATCGTTCTTGGCGTCGGCCACCACCACGATCTCGGACGGACCGGCCAGGGCGTCGATGCCGACCACGCCGTAGAGCCGGCGCTTGGCGGCGGTGACATAGGCGTTGCCGGGGCCGACGATCTTGTCGACCGGCTGGATCGGGCCGGCGCCGAAGGCCAGGGCGGCCACGGCCTGGGCCCCGCCCACGCGCCAGATCTCGGTGACGCCCGCTTCCTTGGCGGCCGCCAGCACGGCGGGCTGCAGCTTGCCGGGCGGGGTGACCATGGCGATGCGGTCGACGCCGGCCACCTGGGCGGGCACGGCGTTCATCAGCACGGTCGAGGGATAGGCCGCGCGACCGCCGGGCACGTAGACGCCCACGGCCTCCAGCGGCGTCCAGCGCCAGCCCAGCTGCACGCCGGCCTCGTCGGTCCAAGCCTGGTCCTGCGGCTTCTGGCGGGCGTGGAAGGCGCGGATGCGGGCCGCGGCGAAGGCGATCGCGTCACGGACCTCCTGCGAGCACTCGGCGGCGCCGGCCTCGATCTCGTCGGCGGTGACGCGGATCGTGTCCTCGGTCAGCTCCACGCCGTCGAAGCGGCTGGTGAAGCTGAGCACGGCCTTCAGCCCCTCGGCCTGCACGGCCTCCAGCACGTTGCGCGCGGCCGCGTCGACGTTCTCGGGCGCGCCCCGGCGCTCGTCGAGGAACGCCTTGAAGGCGGCGGGGAAAGAGGGGTCGGCGGAATTGAAGCGGCGCATGGGGCCTAGATGCGGTTTTTTGTGTGGGGTGCAAGAGAAGAGTGACAGTGCGGCGACCGCTTGCCCCCTACGGACCGCTTCGCGGTCGTCTTCCCCCGGAGGGGGAAGAGCGGCGGTGCGAAGGCTCCGCCCCCTACGGGGGCGGACAGACCGCGAAGCGGTCAGGTGGGGGCAAGGGGGTGTGATCCCACGCCAATTTGGCCGTGAGCTGGTGGGGAGGCGCGGAGCGGACCGGGCTTCGCCCGGAGACCGTGAGGTTGTGTTTGCGTTTCGGCTTGGCTCGACCGCTCCGCGGAACCGTTCTTCTCAAGGGACGGCGACTGAGGGCCTGTTTCATCCCGATCGACGTTCCCCCTCGGGCGGGCAGGATCAGGTCGCCCGGAAGGGGCCGTCGGCGACTCCGACTGATCCTGGAACGGGCCGGTTTGAACTTCCCGGCCCCGTCGACCCGCCGGTCTTCGCCGAGGTTCGTCTTACGCCTTGGGACCTTCTGAGCCCCGCCGCCCAAGACCTCCCCCCAGCCAAGGCAAGCGGCCCCGCTCGGTTCCATCCCCATCGCCTGCTTGGGCCGGTACCAAGAGCCCTCCCCGTGATGGTGACGGGCTTATTGTGCGGGAGGTTTGACTACTGGCGCGTCGGTGACGACGCTTTTTCTTCAGGGCGTTGGAAAGATTGGGATTTGTCCCGCCGCTTACGGGGATAGACGCGGCTGCATCCCCGCGCGGGGACATGCCCTCGCTCCCCCCACCGTCCGTCATCCTCGGACTTGTTCCGAGGACCCCTGCTTCAGCCGAGAAGAAGGGTGATCCGTGGCGCGGCGAGCTCGCGGCCTCCCCCAACCGACAAACCCGCCGACAGAGGGGTCCTCGGAACAAGTCCCAGGATGACGGTTCCAAAATGGAGAAAGGCCTGAGCCGCTCGAACCTCCGCCGGGGACATGCCCTCGCGGCGTGTCCCCGACCGCCTGGCTCCGTGCGAAATCTGGGGACACGCCCAAGGGCATGTCCCCGTCAGCGCTTCGCGTCGGCCGCCTCGAACAGCGCGATCTGGTCCGCCCGGGCCTTCCGGAAGGCGGGGCGATCCGTCACGCGGGCCACATAGGCCTCGGTCGCGGGGCGGTCGCCGAAGGCGCGGACGTCCGAAACCCGCAGCACGTCCGCCATCAGCAGGTCGGCGACGGTGAAGCGGTCGGCCGCCAGCCACTCGCGTTCGCCGAAGATCCGCTCGAGGTGGTCGAGGCGCTGGTCCAGCCATCCGGTCAGCTTGTTGTCCTTGTCGCCGCTGATCCCCAGGAACCACCACGGCACGCTGACCATCTCGATCGAGTTCAGCGCGGCGATGGTCCATTCCAGCGTTTCGGCCGCGCCGACCGGATCGGACGGCATCAGCCTGTCGCTCTTGCGGGCCAGGTGCAGCAGCCCCGCGCCGCTTTCGAAGATCTTCACCGCCCCGTCGTCCAGGTATGGAACCTGGCCGAACGGCTGGCGGTCGAGATGGTTGGTCGCGCGATCGTCGAAGGGGATCGTGCGGACGGCGTAGTCGAGACCGGCCTCCTCGCACGCCCATCGCAGCCGCAGATCGCGCACGAAGCCGCGCGGCCCTTCGGGGACCCAGTCCAAGGTCCAGATCGTCAGTCCGCTCATCGCGCCTTCACTCCACCGCCGAAGCCCGCGCCCCGTCGCCGAGCCGCATGGCCGCCACATAGACCGCCGCCGCGAGCGCTGCGCCGACGAACCAGGCGTAGTCGTAGAGCCCGGTCCACGGCGCACCGATCGCCGCCGCCGCCGGCAGGCCCGCCGCCTTCAGGAAGCCCGGCAGGTTGGGCGCCACCCCGATGACGAAAGCGCCGACGGCCGCCAGGTTCCAGCCCTTGAAATAGGTGTAGCGCCCGGCGCGGTCGTACAGCGCCTCGACGTCCAGCCGCGCGCGGCGCAGCAGCCAGTAGTCGGCGATCAGGATCCCGGCCACCGGCCCCAGCAGGGCGCCGTAGCCGGTCAGCCAGACGAAGATGTAGCCCTGGGTGCTCTCCAGCAGCTTCCACGGCATGATCAGCACGCCGATGCCGGCGGTGATCCAGCCGCCGGTGCGGTAGCTGATCCGCTTGGGCCACAGGGCCGAGAAGTCGTAGGCCGGGCCCACCAGGTTGGCGGCGATGTTGCACGAGACGGTGTCGAGGCTGATGATCAGCAGGCCCACCAGCACGGCGATGCCGCCGATGTTCCCCGACAGGGCCACCGGGTCCCAGACCGGCTTGCCGTAGATCAGCACCGTGGCCGAGGTGACGATGACGCTCATCGTCGCCAGCAGGGCCATCGGCCCCGGCAGGCCCACCGCCTGGCCCACGACCTGGTCGCGCTGGCTGCGGGCGAAGCGGGTGAAGTCGGGGATGTTCAGGGCCAGGGTCGCCCAGTAGCCGGTCATGGCGGTGACGGCCGGGCCGAAATCCTTCCAGAACCGGCCGGCCTTGGCTCCGCCGGCGTCATAGGCGCTGGGCTCGTGCAGGATCGGGCCGATGCCGCCGGCCTTGCTCAGCGCCCACCAGACCAGCAGGCCGCAGACCAGCAGCTTGACCGGCGCGGTCCAGGTCTCGAGCTTGCGCACCGTCTCCAGGCCCTTGGTGACGAACAGCAGCTGGATCGCCCAGAAGGCGGCGAACGACAACAGCTGGCCCACGCCGATGCCCAGGCCCGGGACCATCGGCCCCACCAGGCTCTTGCCGACCATCACGCCCAGCAGGGTCAGCAGCGCCCCGCCGCCGATCCAGGTCTGGATGCCGTACCAGCCGCAGGCGACGATGGCCCGGGCCAGGGCCGGGGCCCGCGCGCCGCGCCAGCCGAACGAGGCCCGGGCCAGCACCGCGTAGGGCACGCCCCACTTGGCGCCCGCATGGCCGATCAGCAGCATGGGGACCAGCACGATCAGGTTGCCCAGCAGCACGGCCCACACCGCCTGGGCGGCCGACATCCCCTGCTCGATCAGGCCCGCGGCCAGCATGTAGGCCGGCACGGCGATGACCATGCCCAGCCACAGGGCCGCATAGTGCCGCGCCTTCCAGGTGCGCTGGGCGGCCGTGGTCGGCGCCAGGTCCGGGTTCCAGAGGGTGTTGCCGGCTGTCTGATCCATGTCGCCCCCGCGATCCATCGTGGACGGAGCATGGGTCAGCGAACGACGGTCGTCACGGGGAAAGTCGGCGCCTGGGCGTCGGCGGCTGAATCGCCCTATTCGAAAGCTTCGCCGTCGAGGCGAAGGGGGACGCCATGCACGACTTCATCGATTCCGTCCGCAACGGCCTCACCGGCCTGCTGCGCTTCTCGGGCCGGGATCCGGCGCGGCGGTTCTGGCCCTATGTCGCCGTGGTGATGGCCCTGCTGTTCGTCGGCGCCGCGGCGACCATGGGGCCGATCATGGGCCAGTCGTTCGCCCGCATGCAGCAATTCGCCGTCGAACATCCCGACCAGGCCACGGTCACCCGGGGACCCAACACCTATTCGGTCCAGATCCACGGGAACCACCCCGAGCTCATGCCCGACATGGCCCCGTTCTTCACGGTGATGCAGGCGGGTTGCGCCCTGGTCGTGGCGTTGCTGGCCGCGGCGGTGACCCGGCGGCTGCACGATCGCGGGCGGCGCGGCTGGTGGGGCCTGCCGCCCGTGGTCTTCCTGACCATCGGCATGACCCTGTTCCCGCGCTTCTTCCAAAGCACGCTGACGGGCGAGATGACGGTGGAGTCGATGAAGATGTTCGGCCTGATCTTCGCCAACAACGTGCTCTATCTGGCGTCGCTGGGTCTGCTGATCTTCCTGCTGGCCGGCGCGAGCCAGGCCGGCGGGAACCGTTTCGGCCCGCCCGCGCCTTGAAGCCCGCCTAGCCTATGGCGGCATAGGCCCAGGTCGCCAGCCCCGCCCCGAACACCAGGACCATGGCCACGATGCCGACCCGCCCCCACTGGATGCAGGGGCCGGCGTGCCGGAGCTCGGCGGCTTCCGGCTTGTTGATGTCGCATTTTCTGAAGAACACGGAACGCGCACGCACACGGGTCGCGAACACGGCGTCAGCCATGGCGATCTCTCCCTAACGAGGCCCGCCTCTCTGTCGGAGGCGTACAGTCAGGGTTAACATGAAAACTCGCCTCGCGAGCGATTTTCGGCGCGGTTTCGGATCAAAATCGACTCGAAAAGCGCGTTTTGGTCGCCAAAAACTGACGAAAACGACGAAAACGCGCGATTTTCCGAGAAACGGCTATTTCACCAGTCGCTGCTTCCCGTCGCTACTTCACGATGCCGTCGACCGTCTGCCGGGTGACGGCGTGATAGAGCGGCCGGGTCTTGGCGTAGAGGCGCTTGGCGATCGGCTGGCCCCAATCGCCCTGGGCCATCAGGTCCTTGAACAGCGGGGCCACGAACTTGCGGCGGCCCTGGTCGGTCAGGAAGGCCTCCAGCGACGGCACGGCCGGGTCGTAGCGGTTGGCCACGGCCAGCTCCAGCCAGACGAAGCGGATCTCGCTGTTGCCCTGGGCCGACAGGCCGAAGGCCTTGTCGAGCGCGGCCAGGCGCTCCTTGGACAGTTCGCGCGGCAGGCTGGCCACGAAGCGCGTGCGCTCGGGCGTGCTCCAGGCCTTCCACTTGGCCAGCGGCGCCGGGCCGCCCTTGGCGTAGGCGGCGGCCAGGGCGTCCACCGCCGGGAAGGCGGCCGACTTGATATGCACCGCGTTGGCGGGCAGCCCGACGTCGTAGACCCACTTGTCGATGCCGATCTCGGCTTCCAGCTTGGGATCGCCCTTGATCAGGTTGGCCCGCAGGTCGGCGACGAAGCCGGCCGTGGTCTGGCTCTGGAAGGCGTGGCGGGCGAAGTAGTCCTTCAGATAGGCGTCCCAGCGCTCGCGCCCGACCGCCTTCTCGATGGTGCGCAGGAAGGTCGCGCCCTTCTGGTAGGCGATGTCGGTCATGCCGTCGTCGGGGTCGCGGCCGGTCAGGTCCAGATGCAGGCGGGTGTCGGCGCCGGTCAGGCCGCCGGCGTCCTTGATGGCGTCCTGCAGGTCGCTCCAGCCCAGATCGGCCAGCATGTCAGCGCGCGCCTTGCCGTACAGCTTCTCCATGATCCGGTTTTCGAAATAGTCGGTGAAGCCCTCGTTCAGCCAGAAGTCCGACCAGGTGGCGTTGTTGACCAGGTTGCCCGACCACGAGTGGGCCAGCTCGTGGGCCACCAGGCTGACCAGCGAGCGGTCGCCGGCGATGATCGTCGGCGTGGCGAAGGTCAGGCGCGGGTTCTCCATGCCGCCGAACGGGAACGACGGCGGCAGCACCAGCAGGTCGTACCGGCCCCAGGCATAGGGCCCGTAGAGGCTCTCGGCCGCCTCGACCATCTTCTCGACGTCGACCAGCTCGTAGGCGGTCTTCTTCATCACCGACGGCTCGGTGTAGACGCCGGTCCGCTGGCCCAGGGGCGTGAAGGTCAGGTCGCCGATGGCGATGGCGATCAGGTAAGAGGCGACCGGCTTGTCCATCTTGAAGCGGTAGGCGCGACCACCCGCGACCGGCTCGCCGTCCGGGGTCAGCATCTCGGCGCTCATCACCGCCTTCAGGCCCTCGGGCGCGACGATGCGGGCGGTCCAGGTCTGGCGGATGCCGGGGCTGTCCTGCGTGGGGATCCAAGTGCGGTTGAGGATCGCCTCGCCCTGGCTGAACAGGTAGGGCTTCTTCTTGCCGGCGGTCTGGGCCGGGGTCAGCCATTGCAGGGCCGCGCCGCCCGGGGCGCTGTCATAGCTGACGACGATGCGGCGGGCGCCGTTCAGTTGCACCGTCAGCGGCGCGCCCAGGTTCGGATCGGCCTTGCCCAGGATCCACGGCAGGGCGGCGCCCTTGTCGTCGGTGACGCCGTGGATCACCAGGCCCTTGCTGTCCAGCACCACTTCCTTGGCGTCCGGCGCGGCGGCGATGTCGAGGGCGGCCGTGCCGGTCATCTTCTGGCCGGCGAAATCGGCGGTCAGGTCCAGGTCCACGTGCGTCACCCGCGCCACCAGGGGCTGGGCGTAGGAGTGGATGTCGTGGGCTTCCGGCGTGGTCAGGATCGCCGGGACCGGCGGGTTGCTCTGGGCCAGGGCGGGCATGGCGGCTCCGCACAGCAGGAGCGCCAGCAGGGCGGCGCGGGCGGTGGTCTTCAGGGTCATGGACGGGGGTTCCGACTACGGACAGGCTTCAGCCAACCGTCTTAGACCCTCGCTCCGCCTCTCCTCAACCGCCCATCCGGCGTAAGGTTCAGAGATAGTCCAGCAGGCTGGTCCCGCCCGTGTTGACGCTGCCGTCGGGATTGAACAGCGAGGCCAGCTTGTCGGAAAGGTTCTGCATCGCGACCATCTTGTCGTAGAGGGCCGGGGTCCAGCCGGCGGCCTGGCGCTCCTCGTCGCTCATGGCCGCGTACTGGGTCAGCAGGCTCTTGCCGAAGGCCGAGCTGTCCTGGCCCTGGGTGCTCTTGTAGGCGCTGGAGACGCTGTCGCGGTTGCGGGCCTTCACCTCGGCCGTCGCCTGGGCGATCTCGTGCTCGGAGAACTGGCCGCCCTTGTTCAGGGCCACGGCGGCCAGCGAGCGGTCGTCGAACTTGGAGAAGTCGATGGTCCCCTCGTCGGGCGAGGTGGCCGCCCCCTCCTCGGTCGCCGAGGCGTACTGTTTGTCCAGCACCGTGCGGACGTCGGAGGCCACGGCGTTGATGTCGCGCGTGCGGGGGCTGGCCACCACGCCGCCCACGTCCTTCAGATAGGCCGCGACCGGGTCGTCCTCGATGCCGCTGGGGGCGACGCCGGGCTTGGCCTGGGCCTGCTTGAGGCCCTCGGTCAGGGCGGCCTTGTCCTTGGCCCATTGGCCCGACGCCTTCTCCTCGGGCCCGGCGGCCTCGAGATTGGCCAGGGCCGCCTTGTAGAGCCCGGCATAGTCGCCGGTCACCCGCATGGCCGAAGCCGCGGCCGACATGGAGGTGTCGCGGCTGGCCTTCATCTGCAGGCTTGCGACCACCTGCTCCTCGATCGAGAACTTGCCGCCCCGGTTGCTGGCGATGGCGTAGAGCGTGCGGCGGTCCAGGCCCGAGACGTCGATCGTCGCCTTGCCGTCCTTCAGGGCGCTGGTCGCCTTGGCCCCGGCCAGCAGCTTGTCCAGGGCCGAGCGGGCGTCGGCCACCACCGCGTCGGTGGTGCGGTTGTCGGTCTGGGCCGCCAGGGCCGCCTGGGCCTCGGCCGACAGGGTGACGTTGACGCTGGACGCGCTGGTCGAGCCGGCCGCCGCCGACTGGCCGTAGGCCGAAGCCGCCGCGCCCGACGTCGTGGACGTCGTCGTGGCGGTGTTGAGCAGGGCGTACGAAGTCGACCCGTAGCCGGTGACGCTGCTGACCATGGCGGACCTCGCTGGCCGCCGCGAAAATCACGAATCGCGACGGCGTGGAAACACGCCGCAACCAAGCCGCATCATGGTTAATCACGCATTAACCATGATGCCTCGCCGCCGTCACACGGGCGCGCCGACCAGGGCCACCGGGACGATGTCGGTGAAGTTGGCCACGTCGCCCATGACCTCGGCCGCGCGCGCGCCGCCCAGGGCGCCGGCCATGGCCTCGGGGCTGTCGAAGGTCAGGTGGACGATCAGCACGAACGGGGCCGGCCCGCCGTCGGGCGCCGACAGGCCCTTGATCACCTGCACGCCCTTGAGCGCGTCGCCGAAGGCGTCCTTCACCAGCGGGATGTGCGTGGCGTGGTAGTAGGCCTCGTCGAACTTCGCGCCGGCCTTGGCGGGATAGAGCACGCTGAAGATGACCATGGTCGGCTCCCTGTCTCGGCGTCGTCGCTCGCGCCGTTCGGGGGAGTTAAGCACGCGAACGCGACCGCGCCACGATTGCCGCGACGGCGCCCGCTGCGGCCGGCTTCAGGCCTTGATGTAGACGAAGGCGCGCAGCCCCGAGGCCAGGGTCGCCTCGACCCGCCTGTAGTCCGCAACCTCGTAGGTGTCGGCGGCGGCCAGCTCCTCCGCGGTGATCTCGAACACCATGCCCTCGACCGTGTCGGCCGGATCGCCGCTGGCTGCGACGATGGGGTGGCGGTCCGCGCCACTGGCGGCGATCACCGCCGGATCGGTGATCCGCACCATGGTGCGGCTGTAGCCCGGCAGGGCGTCGGCCGCGCCCGCCAGCAGGCGGCCGAAGGTCTCCATCTGCACGCTCTCCAGCTGGAGCGTGCCGTAAGAGAACAGCCGGATGGGGTCCGGGGCGCTCATCGCGCCGACCAAAGACTGCCGGCCGCCGCCTGCAGGTCGCCCGAGACGCCGCGCCGGGCCAGGGACAGGCCCTCCAGCTCGACCTTGTCGGCCCGCAGGGTGCGGGGATGGATGGTGTAGCCCAGCTGGTAGACGGCGCGGTCGGTCTTGGTGACGCCGTCCTCGATGAACACCGTCAGCACGCCTACCGGCACGCGGCCGGTCCTGGCCTTGCCGGCGTGCTTGCGCAGGCCGTTCTCGATCCAGGCGGCCTCGAGCCGCGGATTGCCGGTGGTCTCGACGCTGTCGGAGCGAAGTTCGGGGGGGAACCAGACGGTCTGGGTCTGGATGACCTGGCCCTCGTTGACCGAGGTCAGGCGCACCCTGGCGCCGTCGTCCTCGCGCTGACCGGTCATCACGAAGGTCTGCTTGAGCGCGGCGGCGCGGGCCTCGGCCTGCCGCTCGCTGGCGGCGGCCGACCGTTCGCGGTCCTCACGGACCCGTTCGCGATGCGAATCCCAGAAGCTGAGGCCGGTGATCACCAAGGCCGCCACCGCCACGATCTCGGCCAGGGTCAGCCAGCGGATCGGCAGGCGCTTTGAAGGCGTCTCTTCGGTCAAGTTCGGCTCCGTCGGCGCGGTTTCGGGAGGCGACCGTAGAGCGCCCGCAGCCTTCCGTGAAGGCGGCTAGGCCTTGGCCGGCTTGCGCCGGCGCGGCACGCGCACGACGGCCTCGCCGTCCATGATCAGTTCCCCGTCGACCAGGCCTTCGCAGCGCAGGGTGACCCGGGCGCTGACCTCGTCGATGGCCGACACCGTGATGCGCGCCGTCACCACGTCGCCGATCCGCACGGGCTTGTGGAAGGCCAGGGTCTGGGTCAGGTAGATCGCGCCGGCGCCCGGCAGGATGGTGCCGACCACGGCCGAGCCGAACGACGCCGACAGCAGGCCGTGGGCGATCCGCCCGCGATAGGCGGTCTTGGACGCGAAGCCCTCGTCCATGTGCACGGGGTTGAAGTCGTCCGACGCTTCGGCGAACAGGCCGATACGGTCCTCGGTGACGGGGACGCTCTTTTCGGCGACCATCCCGACCGCGAGTTCTTCAAGGATGTAGCCGCCGGAGGGGTGACGTTCGATCATGACGCGGCGTTAGCCGCGTTGGCGCGTCGTGGCCAGCGAAAATGCGTGGGAACCCGGTCGATCGAGACTTCTGCTCGCCGGCGGAGAGCGACGCCGTGGGGTCCGGGCCCTAAATCACCCTCTCTCATAGAAAGAGGGGTTTCCCCCTACTCCGCGTGCCCCGGCTTGCGAGAGGTGGCCCACGGCTCCGAGACATCGGCCAGGATCACGTCCAGGCAGTCGACGCTGACCTTCAGGTCGCCGCCGCCCGCGAAGGTCAGCAGCACCGCGCCGCCCGGCGCCTCGCCGGCCTCGAAGGCCACAGACAGGAGCTCGACCACCGCGTTCTTGGCGTCGCGGCGCAGCTTGCGGGCCTGGACGCCGGTGACGTCGCCCAGCTGCAGGGCCGAGCGGATGCGCTCCCCGCCCTTTTTGGCGCCCTTCTCCCAGCGGAAGCGGTTGCAGGCCAGGGTCAGGGTGCGCGCCGAGGCGTCCCAGCGGATGTCGCCGATCTTGGCCACCGCGTCCTGCAGGGCGGCCGAGATCACCGCCAGGTCGTCGGCGTCCTGGGCCAGCAGCTTCAGAGCGGGGGCGTCAGTCATTGTCGATGGCGTCCTCGGGCTCGCCCTTGATGCGGCGCACCTGGGCCCCGCAGGCGCCCAGCTTCTCTTCCAGCCGCTCGAAGCCGCGGTCCAGGTGGTAGATGCGGCTGACCGTGGTCTCGCCGCGCGCCACCAGGCCGGCGATCACCAGGCTGACTGACGCGCGAAGGTCGGTGGCCATGACCTCGGCGCCTTCCAGCCGCTCGACGCCGCGCACGCGGGCCTCGCCGCCGGACACCGAGATGTCGGCGCCCAGGCGCATCAGCTCGGGGGCGTGCATGAAGCGGTTCTCGAAGATGGTCTCGCGAATCCGGCTCTCGCCCTTGGCCGTGGTCATCAGGGCCATGAACTGGGCCTGCAGGTCGGTGGCGAAGCCCGGATAGGGCTGGGTCTCGACGTCGACGGCGTCCAGGCGCTGGCCGTTGCGGCGGATGATGACGCCGTCCTCGGTGCGGACGACGCCGCAGCCGGCCTCCTCCAGCTTGACCAGCAGGCTGTCGATCAGCTCGGGACGCGAGCGGGTCAGCTGGACCTCGCCGCCGGCCATGGCGGCGGCCACGGCGTAGGTGCCCATCTCGATCCGGTCGGGGATCACCGAGTGGGTGGCGCCGTGCAGCTTGGCCACGCCGGTGATGGTGATGGTCGGTGTCCCCGCCCCTTCCACCTTGGCTCCCATGGCGTTCAGGCAGATCTGCAGGTCCAGCAGCTCGGGCTCGCAGGCGGCGTTCTTGATCAGCGTGACGCCGTCGGCCAGCACGGCGGCCAGCATGGCGTGCTCGGTGGCGCCCACCGAGACGAACGGGAATTCGATCTCGCCGCCCTTCAGGCCGCGCGGGGCCTGGGCGTAGACATAGCCCTCGTGCAGGTCGATCTTGGCGCCCAGCGCTTCCAGGGCCTGCAGGTGCAGGTCCACGGGCCGCGCGCCGATGGTGCAGCCGCCCGGCAGCGAGACCTTGGCCTGGCCGGTGCGGGCGACCAGCGGGCCCAGCACGTTGAACGAGGCGCGCATCTGGCGGACCAAGTCATAGGGCGCGAAGCCGCTGGTGATCTCCGGCGCGTGCAGGATCGTCTCCGAACCGTCGGGGCCCTCACGCTCGTCGACGTGGGTCCCCAGACGGGTCAGCAGCTTGCCCAGGAACTTGGTGTCGGCCAGGCGCGGCATGTTGGTCAGGCGCAGCGGCTGGTCGGTCAGCAGGCTGGCGGCCATCAGCTTGATGGCCGAGTTCTTGGCGCCGCTCACCGGGATGATCCCGTTCAGCTGCGCGCCGCCGGTGATGGCGATGCGATCCAATGAAAGTCCCTCGTCGCGCGGCCTTCGGAGGGGTGTCGCCGCGCGGTCATATGTGAAGGGGCGGTTCTACCGGTTGCAAGGGTCCGCGCAAGGGGCTGCACGGATTCCTCAACCTTCCTCCTCAGTCCGAAGAGGATTCGTCGTCCGAACGGGGTGATTCCGGCTTGGCGGCGGCCGCGGGGGCCGCCTTCCTGCGGCGGAGATTGGTTCGCAGCGCCTGCGCCAGCCTAGCTTCGCGCTCGGCTTTTTCGTTACTGGGCTTGGGGTTCTGGCTCATATGTCCACAGGTGAAATCGCTGCGACGATCGGTCAAGACGATTTTGGCTTTGCCAACCGCGTTTGGTTCGCTATACGCCCCCTCCTCGTCGCCGCCGTAGCTCAGTGGTAGAGCGCATCCTTGGTAAGGCTGAGGTCGGCAGTTCAATCCTGCCCGGCGGCACCATCGGGGTCCAAACCTAGCGGTTTGGGCCCCGACCCGTTTCTGGACATCGTCATCGACAGGCCCGGCCGCTCGGTCAGGCGCGCAGTTTCGACAGGTAGTCGAAGCTGATCCCCACCGATTCCAGGCGCGAATGGGCGAAGGGCGGCTCCTGCTCGACGAAGAAGTCGCGGACGCCTGCCGCGTGGGCGGCGGGCAGCAGGCGCGGCCAGTCGATCTTGCCGGACCCCACCTCGGTCGGGTCCTGGACGAAGACGAAGTTGGGCTTGGTCGACGCCTTGATGTCCTTGACGTGCATGGCCACGAACCGGCCCGGATGCGCCTTCAGAAGGGCGAACGGGTCCTGGCCGGCCGCAGCCACCCAGCCGGCGTCCATCTCGAAGCTCACGGCCGCCGGATCGGTGTTGGCCAGCAGGATCTCGTAGCCGTTGCGCGCGCCCGGCTTGCCGCCCGCCTGGGCGGCCAGGGGCGAGAACTCGGCGTTGTGGTTGTGATAGGCCAGCTTCAGGCCCAGGGCCTTCAGCGCCGCGCCCTTGGCGTTGAGGAAGTCGGCGTTGAACTTCCAGTCGTCGGCGGTCATCGCCCCGCCGACCCGGCCCAGCACCTGGCCGAACGCCTCGCCGGCCTTGGGTTTCAGGTCGAAGCGTTCGGGCGTGTAGAAGATCGGCATGACGATCATCCGCACGCCCAGCACGTGCGCCTCGTCGGCCAGACGCGACAGGTCGCCGTCCAGGCTGGATTCGCCGCCCCGGGCCTGGACCTGGACGTGGGCGCTGGGCGTGGACAGGCCGACCGCGTCCATGGCCGCCCGCAGCTGCGCCGGCGTGCGGCCCGCATAGCCGGCCAGCTCGATGCTCTTGAAGCCGATGGCGGCGACGGCCTTGAGCGTGCCCCCCAGATCGGCCTGGGCCTGGTCGGCCAGGGTGTAGAGCTGCAGCCCGATCGGCAGGCCGGTGCGGGCGAAGAACGGTTGGTCCGCCGCCCAGGCGATGGGCGCCGCGCCCAGCCCTGAGAGGCCGGCGACGCCCGCCGCCACGATCGCGCGCCTGGAAAGATCCATCGTCTCCCGCCCCTTCCGTTGTGTCGCCGCCATAAAGGCATCGGCGGCCGCCGAGGTCGATAGGGCGCGTGACGCGCGTGGTTCGGCGACCCCACGGCTGGCTTCGATAACGACGTTCTCGCCGGGATTGCCCCGACCGATCTTTCGCGTTAGGTTTTCAGAAAATGGGATTTGATCTCATTTTATGGGAGAGAGCGACAAGCACGATCGGCCACCCAAGAAGGCCGGCGACGTCGTTCCACGGGAACAAGAAGCGGGCGCGAGCCCGGTCAGGGAGGAAGTCATGGTGCGCATTCACGCGGCTCGTCTGGTTTCAGGCTGCTCGCTGGCGGTTCTCGCCTCGGTCGCCCTGCTCGCCCCCGCCCACGCCCAGGAGGCGGCGCAGACGACGGCGCCCCCCGGCGGCGACACGGTCGAGGAGGTGGTGGTCACCGGCTTCCGCGCCAGCCTGACCAGCGCCATCAACACCAAGCGGGTGTCCAACAACATCGTCGACGTCATCAAGGCCGACGACATGGCCAGCTTCCCGGACGCGAACCTGGCCGAGTCGATCCAGCGGATCCCCGGCGTCTCGATCACCCGCGACGGCGGCGAAGGCCGCAACATCACCGTGCGCGGCCTGGGCGGGGACTTCGTCCGCACCACCCTGAACGGCATCGAGGCCTATTCGGCCACCACCGGCTCGACCCTGGGCGTGGTGGCCGGCATCAACCGCTCGCGCGGCTTCGACTTCTCGACCTTCGCCTCGGAGCTGTTCAACAGCGTCACTGTCAGCAAGTCGCAGTCGGCCGAGATGGACGAGGGCTCGCTGGCCGCCACCGTCGACCTGCAGACCGGCCGCCCGTTCGACAAGAAGGGCTTCCGCGCCGCCGCCTCGGCCCAGGGCGCCTACTACGACAACAACAAGACCACGGCCCCGCGCTTCGCCGGCCTGATCAGCGACACCTGGGGCGATTTCGGCGCCCTGTTCTCGCTGGCCTACAACGAGCGCAAGCAGCAGGAAGAGGGCTACAGCGACACCTCGCAGTCCGACTATTCGGACGCCAACAACGGCTTCTGCGGCACGGCGGTGGACATCGCCAGCCAGCCCGGCAGCCAGGTGGTCAACACCCCCATCCCCTACGTGAACCCGCTGTCGGGCTCGGGCAACCGTCCGGCCGGCCAGTGCTTCTCGGGCCTGCCGTCCGATCCGACGGCCTATGCGGCGATCAACCAGCCCAACGTCTTCCTGCCGCGCAATCCGGGCCTGGGCCGCTTCGAGCTGGACCAGAAGCGCCTGGGCATGACCGGCGCCCTGCAATGGCGGCCCAGCGACCGGACCGAGGTCATCCTGGACCTGGTCTTCTCGAAGTTCGACCAGGACCGCACAGACTACGCCCTGTCGAACGCCTCGCTGAACCGCAACGTCAACGGCGCCACGGCGGCCTTCCCGCTGTTCGCCGGCCGGGTCGACGCCCAGATCATGGACGTCCACGTGCTGCCGACCGGCCAGGTCGACTACATGAAGATCAACAATGTCGACATCAAGCACATCGAGGAAAAGAGCGTCACCACCACCGAGACGCACCAGATCGGCCTGACGCTGCGGCATGATTTCACCGACCGGTTCAGCGCCGACGCCAAGCTCGGCCACTCGGGGTCGGACTTCAAGCAGCCCTGGGACGTGCTGATGTCCTACGACGGCTTCAACAAGCCGGGCTACGTCTGGGATTCCCGCCAGGACGCCCGCCGCCCCTTCATCGACTACGGCTACGACGTCACCAATCCGGCCAACGTCACCTTCACCAACGCCGGCACGGGCCTGACCCCCGACATCCGCGTCGTCAAGGCGTCGGTGTTCAACACGCTGTGGACCGGCGAGGCGAACGCCAAGTTCCGCCTGAACGACGTCTTCACCGTCAAGGGCGGCGTGTCGCTGAAGTCGTTCGACTTCCAGACCAAGCAGGTCCAGCGCCTGTACGGCAACAACGGCCCGACGGGCGTGACGGCGACGGGCACCATCCCGTTCAACTTCGCCCAGTTCGCCACCGACTTCCCCGGCTCGGCTCCGCTCAGCGAGACGATCACGGGCTTCGGCAAGCAGCTGAACCTGCCGGCGGGCTCGGTGACCAGCTGGGTGGTGCCGGACGTCTCGGCCTACATCGACAAGCTGGGCCTGCTCTGCAACTGCGCCAACAAGTACGGCGACTTCACCCTGGCCATCAATTCGGCCCTGGGTAACAACCGTGCAGTCCAGGAGACCGACACCGCCGCCTACCTGCAGACCGACTTCGACACCGAGGTCCTGAACGGCCATCGCCTGCGCGGCAATGTCGGCGTCCGCTACGTGAAGACCGACCTGGACGCCACGGGCTACACCTCGCTGACCTCGCAGGTCACGGTCAACAACAAGTACAGCGACTGGCTGCCCTCGCTGAACGTCGCCTTCGACGTGCGCGAGAACCTGATCGCCCGCTTCGCCGCGGCCCGGGTGATGGCCCGTCCCAGCTTCGGCAACCTGACGCCCGGCGGCTCGGTCAACACCACCTTCGGCGCCCAGTCGGCGACGATCGGCAACCCGTTCCTGGATCCGTATCGCGCCAAGAACTACGACGTCAGCCTGGAATGGTACCCCAGCGAAGGCGCGATCCTGTCGGCGACCGTCTTCGACAAGGAGATCGAGAGCTCGATCCAGACGATCGCGACCACGGAGCCCTACGGCAACACCGGCCTGCCGCTGGCCCTGCTGCCGGCCGGCCAGGACGCCTCGACGCCCTACCTGGTCACCCGCTCGCGCAACACCCAGGGCGGCTACATCCGCGGGATCGAGCTGAACTACCAGCAGTCGTTCCGGTTCCTGCCCGCGCCCTTCGACAACCTGGGCACGATGCTGAACTACACCTACGTGGACAGCTCGGTGCTCTACTACCTGTCGTCCGGCACCGCCACGACGCCGGCGACCCAGATCCACGACCAGTTCCTGAACGTCTCGCCGCACTCGGTGAACGCCACCCTCTACTACGAGGACAGCAAACTCTCGGCCCGCGTCTCGGTCGCCTATCGCGACGAGTACCTGACCGCCCTGCCCTTCAAGTCGGAAGTGCCGGACGCCAACGGCAGCTACGCGACGACCAACGTCGACGCCTCGGTGTCCTACAAGCTGACCGACCACTTCAAGCTGACCTTCGACGCCCTGAACCTGACCAACCAGGAGGCCGACCAGTGGAGCGGCAAGGTGCGTCGCTCGCAGCGCGTGTTCAGCACCACGGGCCGCCAGTTCTTCTTCGGCGCGTCCTACACCTTCTGACCGGCGGGCCGCCCCCAAAGGGCGGCCCCGCGACGACCGCTTCCAGTGACCTCGGAGTACCCATGACGGCCAAGACGGTGATGCTGGCGCTGGCCCTGCTGGCGATCGGCGGGACAGGCGCCTCGGCCCGGCCGGCGCCCGCCCCCGCCGAGGCGGCCAGGCCGGCGACGCTGGCCCTGCCCGACATGCCGCTGCACGACCCCTGGATCGTCGCCGACGCCGAAGCCGGGCTCTATCGGCTCTACACGTCCAACATCCCGGCCGTCAGCGGCGCGCCCGGCCTGGGCACGATGATGTACACCAGCCGCGACCTGAAGGCCTGGAGCCCGGCCAAGGCGGTGTTCGTCGCCCCGACCGGCTCCTGGTTCAAGGACGGCGCCTGGGCGCCCGAGGTCCACCGGTGGCGCGGCCGCTGGTGGCTGTTCACCACCTTCCACGACGAGGCCGCCGCCCTGCCGCCGGTCGACAAGCGCAAGCCCTATCGCCGCGGCACCGTGCTGGCCGTGGCCGACCGTCCGGAGGGGCCGTTCAAGCTGGTCCGTGGCGGCGAGCCCGTCGCGCCCAAGGGCCTGATGACCCTGGACGGCACGCTGCACGTCGACGCCGCCGGCAAGCCCTGGTTCGTCTACGCCCACGAGTGGCTGCAGGCCACCGACGGGACGATCGAGGCCCTGCCCCTGACCAACGACCTGGCCGCCAAGGGACCGTCGATGGTGCTGTTCAAGGCCAGCGACGCGCCCTGGGCCAAGGGCCAGAAGCAGCCGGCCGGCGACACGGTGTTCGTCACCGACGGGCCCGAGCTGTTCCGCACCCGGACCGGCGTCCTGCTGATGCTGTGGTCCAGCTACGACGCCAAGGGCTACGTCCAGTCCCAGGCCCGGTCGAAGAGCGGGACCCTAGCCGGGCCGTGGGAGCAGCTGGAGCCCCTGGTCCGCTACGACAGCGGCCACGGCATGCTGTTCAAGCGCTTCGACGGCCAGCTGATGATGGTGGTCCACCGCCCGTTCAAGAACGCCCGCGGCAAGCTCTACGAGATGCGCGACGCGGGGGACCATCTGGAGATCGTCCGTGAGCGGATCGACCTGGACGGTGATCCCGTGGAGCGGGTCGGCGGGCCGTGACCACGCATGGAGGACCCTAAACGGTTGTCATCCCGGAAAGCGCGCAGCGCTTGTCCGGGACCCAGGTGAACCGCACCGCATCTGCCCAGTCCCCTGGGTCCCGGACAGCCTCTGCGAGGCTTCCGGGATGACAACTGAAATGAAGCCACGATGCCCCCAGGAGCCCGCCTTGCTCAAGACCCTCCTCCTCGCCGCCACGGCCCTGACCCTGGCGACCGCTGTCCAGGCCGCCGACCGCGTCACCACGCCCCTCGCCGACGGCTGGCGCTTCGTGCAGGGCGACCCGGAAGGCGCGGAAACGACCGGCCTGGACGACTCCAAGTGGGCCGCGGTCAGCGTCCCGCACGACTGGGCCATCGCCGGGCCGTTCGACGTGAACGCCCGGGCGGGTGGGGCCGGCGGCTTCCTGCCCACGGGCGTGGCCTGGTACCGCAAGGTCCTGGACGTCAAGCCCGCGCCCGGCCGTCGGGTGTTCGTCGAGCTGGACCAGGTGATGGAGCGCAGCGGCGTCTGGATCAACGGCCACCACCTGGGCCATCGCCCCAGCGGCTATGTGGGCCTGCGCTACGACGTCACAGACGTCCTGCGCGCCGACGGCCCCAACGTGCTGGCCGTGCGGGCCGACACCTCGTTCGCGCCGTCCTCGCGCTGGTACGCCGGCTCGGGGATCCTCGGAAAGGTCCGGCTGATCGAGACCGGCGAGGCGCACATCGAACAAGGCGGCGTCTTCGTCAGCACGCCGACGATTTCCACGGACAAGGCGGTCGCCAAGGTCGTGGTCGACGTCACCAACGGCGGGGCGGCCGACGCCAAGGCGGGGCTGGAGATCGTCGTCACCGATCCGGACGGCAAGGTCGTGGCCAAGCGCGCCGTCGCGCCGGTGGCGGTCGGCGTCGCCCGCACCGAGACCCTGGCCGCCGAGATCGACCTGCCCTCGCCCCGCCTGTGGGACCTGGACAGCCCGAACCTCTACCGCGCCACGGTCCGGGTGATCGGCGCCGACGGCCAGGTCGGCGACAGCGAGACGGTCCCGTTCGGCGTCCGCACCGCCGAGTTCAAGGCCGACACCGGCTTCTGGCTGAACGGTCGGAACATCAAGCTGAAAGGCGTGGCCGTGCACGCCGACGGCGGGGCCCTGGGCGGAGCCGTGCCCCTGGCCGTCTGGCGCCAGCGGTTCACGGCGTTGAAGGCCCTGGGCGTCAACGCCCTGCGCACCGCCCACAACCCGCCCTCGCCCCAGGTCCTGGACCTGGCCGACCAGATGGGCTTGGTGGTCATGGACGAGCTGTTCGACCAGTGGAACGTCGCCAAGACGCCGGGCGACTACCACCTGTTCTTCAGCGACTGGTCCAAGCGCGACGCCCGCGACATGCTGCGCCGCGACCGCAACCACCCCAGCGTGGTGATCTGGAGCGCGGGCAACGAGATCCACGACACCGCCTATCCGGTCCAGGCCAAGGCGGCGCTGAAGAGCCTGCTGGCGGTGATGCACGACACCGACCCGACCCGGCCGGTGACCATGGGCCTGTTCCGCCCCAACGTGACCGGCGACTACCAGAACGGCCTGGCCGACATGCTGGACGTGGTCGGCCAGAACTACCGCGAGAACGAGCTGACCGCCGCCCACGAGGCCAAGCCCGCGCGCAAGATCGTCGGGACCGAGAACAGCCATGCGCGCGGCTCGTGGATCGCGGTGCGCGACTACGCCCCCTATGCCGGCATGTTCCTGTGGACCGGGGTCGACTATCTGGGCGAGTCCGACCGCAGCGGCTGGCCCAACATCGACAATCCCGCCGGCCTGATCGACCGCACCGGGGCCCTGAAGGTCTCGGGCATGCAGCGCGCGGGCTGGTGGGGCGAAACGCCGGTGATCCACGTGGTGCGCAACGCCGCCCCGGCCGCCCCGCCGCCCCCGAACGACGGCGCGGGTCCGGCCCCGGCCCTGCCGACCATGATCGCCGTCGCCACGCCCCGGCCGAAGGTCGACATCGCCGACGACTGGACGCCCGCCGACCTGTCGCCGCATCCCGAGACCATCGAGGTCTACAGCAACTGCCCGTCTGTGGAGGTGTCGTTGAACGGCAAAGCCCTGGGCGCCAAGCCCCTGCCCGCCGACGGCTCGCCCCGCCAGTGGGCCGTGACCTTCGCGCCGGGCGAGGTGACGGCCTCGTGCGGCGCGTCCGGTCCGCGCGACGTGTTGCGCACGGCCGGTCCGCCGGCGCGCATCGTCCTGACCAGCGACGACAAGGCCGTGGGCTCGACCTTCGACGACCTGGCCATCGTCCGCGCCCAGGTGGTGGACGCCAAGGGCGTGATCGTGCCGTCATCCGACGCCGCCATCACCTTCGCGGTCGGCGGTTCGGGACGTTTCGTCGCCGCCGACAACGCCGCCCCGACCGACCACACGCCGTTCGCCTCGCCCACCCGCCAGGCCTGGCGCGGCAAGGCTGCGGCTTTCGTGCGCGGGTCCGGCGCCGGCGGCGTCGTGACGGTCCAGGCCGGCGCGCCGGGGCTGAAGGGGGCGACCCTGACCTTGCCGGTCGCCAAACCTTGAGTTCCATTTTGCGGGACTAAATCTCGTAATGTGAAATTCGTTGCCTTGGTGCGGCCCCGCCGATATTTCTGGAGCCAACGCAGCGCGACGCAGATCGCTGAGGGGAGGCCGGCCTTGATGATGCACAGACGCGCGCTCCTGGCCGCCCTGGCCGTCGCGCCGCCCCTTTGGTCGCCGGGCGCGAGCTGGGCGGCGGAGCCGGTGACATCGATGCAGAGCTGGGCCTTCGACTTCGGCGACGACAGGACGGCCGCGCCAGGCCATGTCCGCGTGGCGCGCGACGCCGTCTATGACCCGGCGATCGGCCACGGCTTCGAGCCCTCCCCGGCGGGGGGTCCGTTCCTGTTCTCGCTGGCCGTGCCCGAGGGCGACTATCGGGTGGTCGTGGAGCTGGGCGCCAAGGCCGCGTCCGACACCACGATCAAGGCCGAGTCCCGCCGCCTGATGGCCGAGCGGATCGTCGCCAGGCCCGGCAGGACCGCCACGGTCGAGTTCGTGGTCGACGTCCGCACCGCCGCCCTGAAGCCCCCGCCGCCCAACGCCCCCGGCGGCGTGCGCGTGCTGCTGAACCCGCGCGAGGAAGGCTCGTACGACTGGGACGACAAGCTGACCCTAGAGTTCTGCGGCCCCGCCCCGGCCGTGCGCCGCCTGCGGGTCGAGCCCGTCACCGTGCCGGTGGTGTTCCTGGCCGGCGACTCCACCGTTACCGACCAGCGCTTCGAGCCCGGCGCCAGCTGGGGCCAGATGCTGCCTCGGTTCTTCAAGCCCGACATCGCCGTGGCCAACCACGCCGAGTCCGGCGAGACGCTGAAGTCGTTCCTGTTCGAGCACCGGCTGGACAAGCTGCTGAGCCGGGTGAAGCCCGGCGACTGGCTGCTGATCCAGTTCGGCCACAACGACCAGAAGGCCAACTGGCCCCAGACCTACGCCGAGGCGGCCACCACCTATCGCGACTATCTGAAGGCCTATATCGGCGAGGCCCGCCGGCGCGGCGCCAAGCCGGTGCTGGTGACCTCGATGCACCGCCGCAAGTTCGACGCGGCCGGCAGGATCGTGAACACCCACGGCGACTATCCGGAAGCCGTGCGCGCGGTCGGCCGCGAGACCGGCGTCCCGGTGATCGACCTGCTGACCCTGAGCGCGGCCTTCTACGAGGCCCTGGGTCCCGACCAGGCCTGGAAGGCGTTCGGCGACGGCGGCAAGGACGCCACCCATCACAACAACTACGGCGCCTATGTGCTGGCCCAATGCGTGGCGAGCGGGATCCGCAGCCAGGTCCCCGACTTGGCGGCGCATCTGCTGGACGGCCTGCCGCCGTTCGACCCCGCCAAACCGCCCTCGCCCGACACGTTCGTCCTGGCTCCCAGCGCCGCCCACAGTACGGAGGCCCCTCGTGGAAACTGATCGTCGCTCGCTGCTGGGCCTGGGCGCCCTGGCCGTCGCCGCGCCGGGCCTGGCCCGCGCTCAATCGACCCCGCCCGGCATCGAGGTCATGGACCTGTGGCCCGGCAAGCCGCCCGGCGGCGAGAAGGTCACGGTCACCGAGCAGGTGATCCTGCGCAAGCCCGGCGGGGATCCCAACGACACGGCCTATCTGAACATCACCAAGCCCTGGCTGATGATGCGACGGCCGGCCAGGCCGAACGGCGCGGCGATCCTGATGATCCCGGGCGGCGGCTATATCCGCGTGGCGGTCGGCAAGAACGGCGGCCCCATCGACGCCTGGATCGCCGACCAGGGCGTCACCGCCTTCGTCATGGACTACCGCCTGCCCGCCGACGGCTGGGCGGCGGGGCCGGACGTGTCGCTGCAGGACGCCCAGCGCGCCATCCGCCTGATCCGCGCCAACGCCGGCAAGTGGGGGCTGGATCCCGAACGGATCGCCGTGACCGGCTTCTCGGCCGGGGGCCATGTCGCCGCGCGGCTGGCCACCCAGTTCGGCCGCGAGACCTACGCCCCCATCGACGCCGCCGACAAGCTCTCGACCCGACCCAATGCGGCGGGCCTGTTCTATCCGGTGGTCACCATGACCGCGCCCTACGCCCACGGCAGCTCGCTGAAGTCGCTGCTGGGCGCGGCCCCGACCGACGCCCAGCGCCTGGCGGTCTCGGCCGAGCACGGCGTCCCCGCCGACGCCCCGCCGACCTTCATCGCCGCCGCGGCCGACGACAAGGTGGTGGCCATGGAGAACAGCCTGATGATGTTCCAGGCCCTGCGGGCCCAGAAGATCGCCAGCGAGCTGCACGTCTTCGAGTCCGGCGGCCACGGCTTCGGCCTGAACGGCCCCGGCGGCGTCGCCATGCCCTGGCCCGCCCTGCTGAGCGCCTTCCTCAAGCGGCACGGCCTCTACGCATGACCCGCGCGCCGTTCGACGTCCGCGACTTCGGGGCGGTCGGCGACGGCGCGACCCTGGCGACCGACGCGATCAACGCGGCGATCGCGGTGGCTCATGCCGTGGGCGGCGGCGAAGTGGTGCTGCCGGCCGGGCGATGGCTGTCGTTCTCGATCCGGCTGCTCAGCGGCGTCGCCCTGCGCCTGGACGAAGGGTGCGTGCTGGAAGCCGCCGACCCGGCCCGCCATGCCGGCGCCTACGACGCCGCCGAGCCCAACCCGTTCGACCTCTACCAGGACTTCGGCCACAGCCATTGGCATAACAGCCTGATCTGGGCGGACGACGTCGAGGACGTGGCCGTCGTCGGCCCGGGGATGATCGACGGGGTGGGCATGACCCGCGAAGGTCCCGGCTCGCGCTGGACCCGCCAGGCCGGCGAGTTCCCGGTCAGCATGGCCAACCTGTCGGCCGAGGCGATGGCGATCCTGGTCCCGGACCTGGAGGCCATGGCCGGCCACGGCAACAAGGCCATCGCCCTGAAGAACGCCCGTCGCGTACGCCTGGAAGGCTTCACCATCTGGCGCGGCGGCCACTTCGCGGTGCTGGCCACCGGCTGCGACGCCCTGACGATCCGGAGCCTGCGGATCGACACCAACCGCGACGGCCTGGACATCGACTGCTGCCGCGACGTGCTCATCGCCGACTGCCGGGTCAACACGCCCAACGACGACGCCATCGTGCTGAAGAGCTCCATGGCCCTGGGCGAGGCGCGGGCCACCGAGCGGATCGAGATCACCGGCTGCCACGTCAGCGGCTTCGACCTGGGGACCCTGCTGGACGGGACCCAGGGCCGGACCCAGCAACTGGCGCCGGACCAGGACCGCGTCACCGGCCGGATCAAGCTGGGCACCGAGTCCAACGGCGGCTTCCGCGAGATCACCATAAGCGACTGCGTCTTCACCCGCTCGCGAGGCCTGGCCCTGGAGACCGTGGACGGCGGCGTGATCGAGGACATCTCGATCAACAATGTCGTCCTGCGCGAGGTGACCACCGCCCCGCTGTTCCTGCGGCTGGGCGACCGGGGGCGCGGGCCCGAGGGCACGACGCGCGGGGCCATCCGGCGGGTCAGCGTCAGCAACCTGACGGCCTGGGACATCCTGCCCGACTACGCCGCCACGATCGCCGGCCTGGAGGGCCATCCGATCCAGGACGTGACGCTGACCGACATCCGCCTGGTCTATGCCGGCGGCGGCCTGGCCGAGTGGTCCGCGCGGCGGCCCGACGACATGGCCCAGGCCTATCCCGAGCCCAGCATGTTCGGCCCTAGCCCGGCCCACGGCCTGTGGGCGCGCCACGTCGACGGCCTGAGGCTGGACAACGTGCGCATCGAGACCCTGACGCCCGATCCGCGCCCTCCCGTGCTGCTGCAGGCCGTCCGCGCCGGCCGCTTCGACCGCCTGGACCTGGGCGCCGCCCCGGGCGTGGAGCCGATCGTCGCCGAGGACGGTTCGGACTTCATCCTCGACGGAGACACGCCATGAAGCGCCGCGCCGTCCTGGGCGGACTGGCCGCGCTGGCCGCCGTGCCCGCCCCTGGGCCCGCCCTCGCCGAAACGCCGCCCCGGCGCGGTCGCCGCCTGCACGCCGACGACTTCCGCCATGGCCTGGACCGATGGGCGCTGGAGGCCGAGAAACCGGCCAAGGTGAGCGTCCGCGACGGCGTGCTGGACATCGAGACCCCGGCCGGCCTGACCCTGTGGTTCAGGGCCGAACTGGTCGATCCGGTGCTGATCGAATACCAGGCCCAGGCGGTCTCGGCGGGCGGTCCGAACGACCGCGTCAGCGACCTGAACGCCTTCTGGATGGCCCGCGACGCGGGCGGCGGCAGCCCGCTGGCCACGCCGCGCACCGGCGCCTTCGCCGACTACGACACCCTGAAGACCTACTATGTGGGCCAGGGCGGCAACGGGAACACCTCGACGCGCTTCCGCCGCTATGTCGGTCGCCCGGGCGACCGGCCGCTGCTGCCCCAGCACGACCACGCCGCGGCCGACGAGATGCTGGTCGCCAACCGCTGGCAAACGGTGCGGCTGGTCGCCGACGGCGGCCTGATCCAGTACTGGAACGACGGCCGCAAGCTGTTCGAGCTGGACGACGTCCAGCCCTACACGCGCGGCTGGTTCGGCCTGCGCACCACCTGGAGCCACCTGCGGGTGCGGCGGTTCGGCGTGTACGCGCTGAAGCTCTAGCTTCGACTTCAAGACCCCCCAACGGTTGTCATGCCGGAAGCCTCGCAGGGGCTGTCCGGGACCCAGGGGACTGGGGACTGGGGACTGGGCTGATGCGGTGCGGTTCACCTGGGTCCCGGACAACGCTTCGCGTTTCCGGGATGACACGGTGAGGATCAAAGGAAAAGGGCCGCGCCATGCCGGCGCGGCCCTGAAGTCGTCCCTAGATCGTGGGGGCGGCGGACGTCCCGGGCTCGACACCGGGACGCCGCCGCCAAGCGCAGTCCTAGAACTTCGCCGTCATGCCGACGAAGAAGCGGCGGCCGAAGTAGCCCAGTTCCGTCAGGCGGATGTCGCCGGCGGTCGAGCGTTCCTCTTCCTTGGTCAGGTTCTTGCCTTCGACGAAGAAGGACAGGCCCTGGATGTTCCAGAGGTCCGGCTTCCAGGTGATCTTGCCGTCCAGGTAGCCGGTCGAGTCGCGGTAGACGGGCTGGCCCGAGTTGTCGGCGGCCGAGATCAGGTACTTGGAGCGGTAGTTGTAGGCCAGGCGGGCGTTGAACGGGCCCTTGTCGTACCACAGGGTCGCGTTGGCGCTGTCGGGCGACAGACCCGGGAACGGCAGGGGAGAGCCGTCCAGGATCGAGTACAGGCCCACGTCGGTGGCCTTCTGGTAGGTGTAGTTGGCGTCGACGCCGAAGCCCGACAGCCAGCCCGGCAGGAAGGTGAAGGCGGTCTTGGCCGTGATTTCCACGCCCTTGATCTTGGCGCCGTCGCCGTTGACGTAGGTGTTGTAGTTGTACATCACGCCGTCGCCGTAGACGTCACGCTTGCCCAGCAGGGTGCGCGACGAGACGTAGAACGACTTGATGTCCTTGTAGAACAGACCCACCGACACCTGGGTGTCCTGGTTGGGGTAGTATTCGAAGCTCAGGTCGTACTGGTTGGCGCGATAGGGCTTCAGGTCCGGGTTGCCGGCGGTGCAGCTCGGTTCGTCGAACTCGCCGTTGGCGTCGGGCGAGGCGTCGGTGGTGCAGGTCACCGTGGGCAGCAGGAAGTCCAGGCGCGGGCGGGCCATCAGCTGGGCGAAGCCGAAGCGCGTCGACAGCTTGTTCGGCACGAACCACAGGCCGGCGTTGAAGCTGGGCAGCCAGACCGTGTAGTCCTTCTTGTAGCTGCGCAGGCTGTTGGACAGGATGTAGGTCGTCGCCGTGCCGCCGTTGGTGGCCGCGTACGACTGCTGGCGGGTCGAGACGCCTTCCGCGGTCACCTTCGTCTGAACCCGACGCCAGCCGAAGTTGCCGTCCAGATCGAACGAGCCGATCGGGACCGAATAGTCGAACTTGATGTACTGGGCGTTGGTCTCTTCCTGGATCCGATACGGGATCTGGTCATGCGCCTTGCCGTCGTTGCCGACGGTGTGGACCATGTTGTTCAGGTTGAAGTGCGACGTGTCGAGGTTCTGCGAGATCACGTCGTAGTTCGGATACAGCCAGTTCATCGGCATAGAGCCGCCGCCGAAATAGAAGTTCGACGGCAGGGGCGACATGCCCGAGGCGAAGACCTGGTTCGAGAAGGCCCGCGACCAGACCTCCGACGAACCCCAGTAGCCGGTGGTGTAGGTCGTGCCCAGCACCGGATTGGTCTGGTCGGGCGCGCCCGCGGCGTTGTTGATCGTCGCCGTCGAGTTCACCGCGTTGCTGTAGATCACGGTGTCGTCGGTGGTCGCATACGGGTTGGCGCCGCCGTCCAGGATGAAGCCGCCGTAGCCGTAGCCCTCGGTCTTGTAGTCGGTGGCGCGGCCGCCGAACTCCAGCTTGTGGATGACCGGCAGGTGCGTGTCGTAGTCGAAGTCGAGCTTGTACTGCTGCTCCTTCTGGTTCACGAGCGACGGGCGGTACTGGATCTGCCACTGGCGGATCGCCGAGGCGTCCGACGGGCTGTAGCCGCTGGCGAACTTGAACGAGGGCTCGCCGTTGCCGTCCAGGGTCACGACCATGCCGGGCGTGTCGAAGCTGACGCTGACATTGTTGGTCTGCGACGTCGTGTCGGTGTTGGCGTCGGAGCCCATGAACTCGATCTGCAGACGGTCGCCTTTGTAGCGGCCGCCGAAGCTGACGTATTCGCTCTTGCTGTCATAGGCGAAGTCGCGGGCGCTGATGCCGAAGCCCAGGTTGCCGCCGGCGCTGGCGGTCACCAGGCAGTTGCCCAGCGTGTAGCCGGTGACGTTGTGGTTGGCGTCGACCTTGACCGAGCTGGCGGTCGTGTCGGTGGCCGAGCACGACGTGCCCACCAGGTTGCGCAGGCGGGCCACGGCCGTGAAATCGGTGCCGTAGTTGATGTCGTTGAGCTTCTGCTTACGCTCGTCGTAGTTGTAGCTGATCCAGGCGTCCAGGCGATCGTTGAACCGGTACTGGGCGGTGAACTCCGACGAGATACGCTTGTCGTTGCGATACCAGACGCCGTAGCGCGCCGTCCGCGGCGCATAGTCGTACCACTGCGACTGGCAGGCCGTGCGCAGGTTGGCCGACGAGATCTGGGTCGCGTCGGGCGTCACCAGGGCGGCGCAGTTGGCCTGGGTGGTGACGTTGCGGGCCAGGTCGTTGATCGAGCTGTTGTAGGCTGTGTTGTAGTACGGGACGGTCTTGTCGGCCGAGTTGTCGAAGTCGGCGAAGCGGCCCCACGAGGTGTTGCGGACGAAGTCGCCGCGCGTGTCGACGTCGTCGTAGGTGACGTTGGCCATCAGGCCCAGGCGGTCGTCCAAGAACTTGCCGGCCGCGATCACGTTGAACCGCGGCGCCCAGTCCTTCATCGTGTCCAGCTTCTGGGCCGAAGCGGTCATAGAGATGGTCGGCTTGGCGAAGTCCAGCGGCTTGCGGGTGGTCACCGAGACCGTGCCGCCGACGCCGCCTTCGGTCATGTCGGCGGTGAAGCCCTTGAACACGTCGATCGACTGGACCAGTTCCGCCGCCAGTTCGCGGAAGTCGTTGGACCGGCCGCCGCCGCCGTAGACCTGCAGGTTGCCGGCCGTCGACAGCACGCTCATGCCGTTGATCTCGACGCGGTTCAGGTCCGGCTCGACGCCGCGGATCGAGACCGCGTTGCCTTCGCCGAAGTCGCGGGCCAGCTGCACGCCGGTCACGCGGCCCAGGGCCTCGCCGATGTTCTTGTCGGGGAACTGGCCGATGTCCTCGGCGACGATGGAATCGGAGATCGTGCCGTTCCGCTTCTTGCGGTTCATGGCCGACTGCAGGCTGGCGCGGGTGCCGACGACGACGACCTCGTCGATCGTTGTGGCCTTGTCCTCGACCGCGGCGGCCGGCTTGGCCTGGGCCTCGGCCTGACTCGCGCAGGCGATGCCCGCGGTCAGCGCCAGCAAGGACGCGGTGGCGACAGCCGCACGACGGCCGCGAGTGGATGCAAGCATTGGGTTCCCTCCCTCTAACCATGACCTGAGGTCTCCCGACGAAGACCCCGGACGCCTTACCGAGCCCTGCGGCGACCCTTGAACGGGCTGCTCGCAGCGCACGGCGGCGCATTTCTCATACAATAGGAATAGTTCCACATTCTGAGATGTCAACGCAATTTGTGGGAAGACAGAAGTTTGTTTCCATGATGTAAGGCTGTTGCAACGCTCGCGAGGCGGCCCTGACGCCGACCCCGAGGCCGCGAAGAACGGCCGTCGCGAGCCTGGACTGGGGAAACCAAAGGGATTCGACGCATGAGTAAGCGTGGTGGAAACCGGGGCTCGCGGATCGCGGCGACGGTTCTTCTGGGCGCGACGGCGCTATCGTCCTTGGGCGGATCAGCGCTCGCCGCCCCCCGCCGGATGGAGGCCCTCGACCGAGGCGTGGTCGCCGTGCCGGCCGTGGACGGCGGCGTGCTGGTCAGCTGGCGGCTGCTGGGCGACGACCCGGCCAAGATCGCCTTCAACCTCTATCGCGACGGCGCGAAGCTGAACGCCTCCCCCCTGACCGGCCCGACCGACTTCGTCGACAAGACCGGCGGCCCGACCGCGACCTACACCGTCCGCGCGGTGGTCGGCGGCAAGGAGGCCGCGCCCAGCGCCCCGGCCAAGGTCTGGGCCGACGGCTATCTGAGCCTCCCGCTGGACCCGCCGGCCGGCGGCGTCACCCCGGCGGGCGAGGCCTATTCCTACACCGCCAACGACGCCAGCGTCGGCGACCTGGACGGCGACGGCCGCTACGAGATCGTCCTCAAGTGGGACCCGACCAACTCCAAGGACAACGCCTTCGGCGGCTATACGGGGAACGTCTTCCTCGACGCCTATACGCTGGACGGCAAGCGCCTGTGGCGCATCGACCTGGGCCGCAACATCCGGGCCGGGGCGCACTACACCCAGTTCCAGGTCTATGACTACGACGGCGACGGCAAGGCCGAGATCGCCGTGCGCACCAGCGACGGCACGGTCGACGGGACCGGCAAGGTGCTGGGCGATCCCAAGGCCGACTGGCGCGAGGACGGGGGCGAGCGACCCCAGGCCGACCGCACGGGCGCCACGACCCTGCCGGACGGGACCAAGGTCGCCAAGGTGCAGGGCCGCATCCTCAAGGGCCCCGAATACCTGACGGTGTTCGAGGGCGCGACCGGCAAGGCCCTGGCCAGCGCCCCCTACTCGCCCCCACGCGATCCGCGCACCGACGCGCCCAGCGTCGAGCAGATGACGGAGGTCTGGGGCGACGGCTACGGCAACCGCTCCGACCGCTTCCTGGCCGGCACCGCCTATCTGGACGGCCGGCTGCCCAGCATCGTCATGGGCCGCGGCTATTACGGCCGCTCCACGGTGGCGGCCTGGGACTTCCGGGGCGGCAAGCTGACCCAGCGCTGGCTGTTCGACAGCGCCGCGCCCGGCAACGAGGCCTTCGGTGGCCAGGGCAACCACCAGCTCAGCGTCGCCGACATCGACGGCGACGGTCGCGACGAGATCATCTACGGCTCGATGGCGGTGGACGACACCGGCAAGGGCCTGTGGAGCGCCCGCCTCTTCCACGGCGACACCATGCACGTGGGCGACCTGGACCCCACCCGTCCCGGCCTCGAGAAGTTCGGGGTGCACGAGGAGATGCGCAACAACGGCGGGATCGGCGCGGCCATGCTGGACGCCCGCACGGGCAAGGTCCTGTGGAGCACCCCGTCCGACAAGGACACCGGCCGGGGCCTGTCTGCCGACATCGACCCACGCTTCCCGGGCGAGGAGGCCTGGGGCTCCAACCAGGAGACCCTCTACACCGCCCAGGGCAAGCCGATCGAAGGGGTCAAGCATCCGCGCCAGACCAACTTCGCCATCTGGTGGGACGGCGACGACCTGCGCGAATTGTTGGACAAGAACCAGATCAGCAAGTGGGACTGGAAGACCGGCGAGGCCAGGCCGCTGCTGACCGCCGAGGGCATCACCTCCAACAACGGCACCAAATCGACCCCGGCCCTGTCGGCCGACATCCTGGGCGACTGGCGCGAGGAGGTGATCTGGCGGGCCGAGGACAACAAGAGCCTGCGGATCTACGCCACGCCCTACGTCACCCAGCGCCGCCTGGTGACCCTGATGCACGACCCGCAGTACCGCGTGTCGATCGCCTGGCAGAACACCGCCTACAACCAGCCGCCGCACACCAGCTTCTATCTCGGCGAGGGCATGAAGGCCCCGCCGCGCGCCGACATCCGGACCAAGTGAGGTGACGCCGATGAAGACCGCCCTCCTCCTCCGCGCCGCGGCCGTGAGCCTGCTGCTCGCCGCCGCCGCGCCCGCCGCCCTCGTCCCGGCCCTGGCCCAGGACCGGGTCACCGAGCCCCGCGCCGGCCTGCCCGAGGCCCCGCGCGAATGGATCGACAAGGACACCGGCCACCGCGTGATCCGCCTGTCGGACAAGCCCGGCAGCGGCAGCCTCTACTTCAACTACAACGGCTACACGCCCGACGGCCGCTTCCTGGCGATCAGCACGCCCGACGGCGTCTCGGTGGTCGACCTGAAGAGCCACGCCCTCACGCCCGTCGTCGTGGGCAAGGTCCGGCTGCTGTTCGTCGGCCGCAAGACCGGCCAGGTCTACTACCAGCGCACCGCCGAGGACGGCTCGGGCCAGGTCGAGGCGGTCGATCCCGCAACGAAGAGGGTCCGCGCGATCGCCAAGCTGGCCAAGGGCGTGGGCATCCAGACGATCAACGCCGACGAGACCCTGCTGGCCGGGGTGGCCATGCGCACCGACGTCCCGGCCGTGCCCAACCTCGCCGACGCCCTGCCCAAGAACCCGGACGACGTGAAGAGCGCCGACGGCCGCGAGCTGTCCTACGCCGAGGGCCGCGAGGTGCAGCTGAACGCGCGTCTGGACAGCCGCATCCCGATGGAGATCTTCACGATCAACACCGCGACCGGCGAGCGCAAGGTCGTGCACCAGGCCACCGACTGGCTGAACCACCTGCAGTTCTCGCCCACCGATCCGGGCCTGCTGATGTTCTGCCACGAGGGTCCCTGGCACAAGGTCGACCGGTTGTGGCTGGTGCGGATCGACAAGGCCGGCGACACGCCGGTCAAGATCCACGCCCGGACCATGAACATGGAGATCGCCGGGCACGAGTGGTTCAGCGCCGACGGCAAGACCATCTGGTACGACCTGCAGACCCCGCGCGGCGAGGACTTCTGGGTGGCCGGCTACGAGATCGCCACCGGCAAGCGCACCTGGATGCACCTGGACCGCAACGCCTGGTCGGTGCACTTCAACACCTCGCCGGACGGCAAGCTGTTCGCCGGGGACGGCGGCGACAGCGAGATGGTCGCCCACGCGCCCGACGGCAAATGGCTGTACCTGATGCGTCCGCGCGCCATCCCGGATGTCGCCGGCATCCACGCCCCGGGCTCCGAGACCCTGATCCAGCCGGGCGTGCTGGACACCGAGCGGCTGGTCAACATGCAGGGCCACGACTACCGCCTGGAGCCGAACGTCAACTTCACGCCGGACGCCAAGTGGATCGTGTTCCGCTCGAACATGCACGGGGCCAACCACGTGTACGCGGTCGAGGTGGCCAAGGCCGCGCAGTAGGTCCCCCCGTGGGGGAGGCGCTGGCGGCTACCGCCCCTTCAACCGCTCGGTGATGAACGCGTCCACCGCATCGGTATAAGCCCCGGGCAACCCCAGCGTCCGGTTGATGTCGGCATGGGTCAGGGCTTGCGGCAGGACGGGCATGTCGCGTCCTGCCGCCCGGGCCTTGGCCTGGAACCGCCGTGCGTCGTCGCACGGATCGTCCGGCCGTCGGGTCGAGCAGACCAGCATCATCGGCACGGCCCGGGGCGTCCATTGGTCCATCGGCGACGCCTTGGCCCAGTACGTGGGATCGGCGCCGAACGCGCGGTCGTAGAAGCCGGGGTGACGGCCGGCCATGGTCGCCGAGACCTGCATGGCGGCCGAATCCAGCACCACCGTCCCGGCCCACGGCCGGCCGACCATGTCGGGTCGCGACGAGACCAGCGCCACCAGGTGCGCGCCGGCCGAGTGGCCCATCAGAATGATCTTGTCCGGATCGCCGCCCCAGTCCTCGGCATAGCCCTGGGCCCACTGGACGGCGTCGGCCACGTCCTCGGCCTGCTCGTAAGCCATGGCGTCGGGCAGCATGCGATAGTTCACGCTGACCACGATCCAGCCGCGGGTCAGCCAGTGCTTGAGCTTGTTTTCGACCGAGCCTGTATTGGCCTTGTCGCCGATCATCCAGGCCCCGCCGTGCACCATGACCAGGATCGGCACACCGTGGGCGTGAGGGGGGATATAGACGTCCAGCCGCTGGGCGGGGTCGGTCCCGTAGGCGTCGGTCTGCTTGCGGGCGCCGGTCAGGATGGCCTGCAGGTCGATCGGGCGCTCTTCCTCGGCCTTCTTCTCCAGCAGGCGCTGGCGCATCGGCCCGCGCAGGCCCAGCCCCGGCTGAGCGGCCTCGACGGCGCCGGCCCCGCCGAGGGTCGCGACCGCCAGGACGATCAGCAAGGCGCTTCGGCGTGACGTCATTTCAGGCCCTCGAGCTGGTCGCGGACGGCGGCGACCTCGTCGCGTGACAGTCGCCCATCATGGTCGCGATCGGCGCGGTCGAACAACGGAGCCGGTCCGTCGACGAACTCGGCGCGGGTGACCCGGCCGTCGCCGTCGCGGTCGGCGTGGGTGATCACCGTCTTCAGGGCCTGGGCCTTGGGACGGTTCGACTTGGCCAGGCGTGGGAACTCCGACAGCGTCACCACGCCGTCGTCGTTGCGGTCCAAGCGCTGGAACTGCGCCGCGCGCGAGGCTCTGAATTCGTCGCGGGTGACATAGCCGTCGTGATTGGCGTCGGCCTTGTCGAGCGCCGCGCCGGGCGTGCGCGAGGCCGCATCGGCGCCGGAAGCGCCCATGGCGGCCAGGCAGATGAGGGACAGGGTCAGGATCTTCATGTTCAGTCTCCGGAGAACGCCCGCCGCGCCGTTTGGGGGAGCCTGGCGCGGCGGGCCTGGACGGGTTCGATCAGGGGCGGGTCACCGTCCCGCTGACGGAACGCGTCGAGCCGTCGTAGCCGGTGCGCGAATGGTCGTAGCTGACCGTGCCGTCGCCGTTGTTGACGACGTTGGTCGAACGGCTGGCCGAGGCGCCGTTGTTGAACGTGCGGGACGCCCCGCCGTGATAGGCGCCGTCGCCCCAGCTGGCGTTGCGGTTGCTGGCCACGCCGCGACCGGAGTTGGTCTGCGTCCCGCGCGAGACCGAAATCGCGCCGGGCTGGCGGCTGACATTGCGATTGTGGACATAGCCGTGGCCGCGCGCGCCTTGGACGCTGACGAAACGGCCGTGCTGGCCGGCCTGGGCGGGCGCGGCGATCATGGCGGCGAGAACCGCCAGGGACGAGAGGCCGGCGGCCGGGATGGAAGTCTTACGCATGATGGCTCCATGGGGAGTGGGGTCGGTGTCCCTCGACGCCGCCATCTGACCACCGCCGGGCAATCCCCGGTTTGCTCGCGCCCGACGAACTGTGTCGAAGTGTAAACGGGCCGAGTGGCGGCTTCCGCTGGGCCGGGGCTTGAGGCATCTCCTTGACCATGGCCGACAACACGCTGATCGCGGTCGTGGAAGACGACGCCGAAATCCGGGACCTGACCTTGGGGCTGCTGCGCCGCGAGGGTTACGACGTCGTGGGCTGCGCCGACGCCGAGGCCTTCGACCGCCTGGCCGCCCGCCGTCGCGTGGACCTGGTCCTGCTGGACATCATGATGCCGGGCGAAGACGGCCTGTCGGTCTGCCGTCGCCTGCGGGCGGCCGGCGACACGGCGATCCTGATGGTCACCGCCAAGGGCGACGACATCGACCGGGTGATCGGCCTGGAGATCGGGGCCGACGACTATCTGGCCAAGCCCTATAATCCGCGCGAGCTGCTGGCCCGGGTCAAGGCGATCCTGCGCCGCACCCGCGAGGTCCATCGCGTGACCAGCACACCGCCCGGCGAGGTGCTGGGCTTCGCCGGCTGGCGGCTGGACACGGCCAGCCGCGACCTGACCGATCCCGATGGCCGGCCCGTGACCCTGACCGGCGGCGAGCACGACCTGCTGATGGCCTTCCTGCGTCACCCCCAGCGGGTGCTCAGCCGCGACCAGCTGCTGGACTGGACCCGCGGCCGCAGCGCCGAACCGTTCGACCGCGCCGTCGACGTGCTGCTGAGCCGCCTGCGCCGCAAGCTGGGCGGCGCGGCCTTGATCAAGACCGTGCGCGGCGGCGGCTACCTGTTCAGCGCGCCGGCCGAGCGGCTCTAGCCATGATGCTGTCCGACAACCTCTCCACGCGCATGACGGCCATCCTGCTGGCCGGGCTGGCGGTCATGCTGGTGATCGGGGCCGCCCTGCTGGTCTGGCCGCAGGGGCGGGGCGAAGGCGGCGTGCGCTTCTACCAGTTGCCCCGGCCGTCCGAGGCCCGGGCCATCGTCGAGGCGGTCGAGGCCAGCCCGCCGTCGGCCCGGCCCAAGGTGGTCAAGGCGCTGGACACCGGCGTCATCCGCACCACCCTGGAGACCGATTTCCTGCCCGTGCCGTTGCGGGCCCGGGTCGCCGACGCGGGCGATCCCGGTTATCGGGCCTATCGCCAGGCGCTGGGCGAGCGGGACCTGCGGATCGACATCCGGCGCGGCGGCCGGCTGCGCCAGGACGCCCTGCCCGGCCGCCAGGCCCTGCGGCTGTCGGTGCGGCTGGCCGACGGCGAGGTGCTGGTGCTGCGCCGTCGCGCCCCTGAGACGGCGCGGCAATTCTTCAGCCGGGTCTCCCTCGCCGCCGCCGCCCTGCTGGTCGTCACCCTGCTGATGCTGGTCCTGGCGGTGCGCCAGACCACCCAGCCGGTCAGCCATCTGGCCCGCGAGGTCGCGCGGTTCGGCGACGACCTGGACGCCAAGGCCCTGCCGTTGCGGGGGCCGCGCGAGCTGCGCGAACTGTCCGCGGCCTTCAACACGATGCAGGGCCGGATACGAGGGCTGATGGACGAACGCACGCGGATGCTGGCGGCCATCGCCCACGACCTGCGCACCTACCTGACCCGTCTGACCCTGCGCGCCGAGTTCATCGCCGACGACGCCCAGCGCGCCAAGGCCGGGAGCGACCTGGCCGAGATGTCCCAGTTGCTGGACGACACCCTGCTGTTCGCCCGCCAGGACGCCGGACGCTGCGACGGCGCGCGATCGATCGACGTCCGCCAGGAACTCGAGACCCTGGTCGCGTTGCGCCTCGAGATGGGCCAGGCGGTGCTGCTGGCGCCCGAAGCGGCCGGCGCGGCCTGGGCCTCGCCCCTGGCCGTGCGTCGCATGGTCGACAACCTGATCGACAACGCCGCCCGCTACGGCGGGGCGGTGACGGTCGACGCCCGTCCCCTCGGCCGCCGCGTCGAGATCATGGTGCTGGACGACGGGCCGGGGCTCCCGGTCGAGATGCTGGAGACCATCACCGCTCCGTTCGAACGCGGCGAGGCCTCGCGTAACCGGCGCACAGGCGGCGCGGGCCTGGGCCTGTCGATCGTCCAGGCCCTGGCCAAGGGCGAGGGCGGCCGCCTGACCCTCGCCAACCGCCCCGAAGGCGGGCTGGCGGCGACGATCGAGCTGCCTTCGGGACCACCGCGCCCTAGAGCCCCCGATAGACCTCGGCCTCGATCACCCCCAGTGCGCCGCCGGTCTTGACCTTCTCCGCGCCCGTATCCAGCCCCGCCCGGGCCCCGGTGATCTCGACGATCTTGCCGAAGGCGTCGCGGTCCTCGGTGGGTCCGGTCAGGGCGATGCGCAGCTTGCGGCCCGCGGGGGCGGCCTTCAGCGGCAGGGTGACATAGCCCAGGCTCTTGGGGGCCACGCCCTCGTAGACGACCCGGCCGTCCAGGGTGATGCGCAGCGGATAGGCGCGCAGGCGCCAGCCGATCAGTTTCAGCGTCACCTCGTCCACCCGCTGGGGCTGGGCGTACTGGAACTCGAGCCAGGCGTCGGACAGCCGGCCGTCGCTGGCCCAGTGGGTGGTCTCGTCGTCGTCCGTGGCCTTCCCGACGTCGGCGGCGTTGGAGCCGGCGACCACCGCGGCGGCCTTCAGGGCCACGCGGCGGACCTTGTAGGACGGGGTGGCGGGCGTCGGGCCGCGCGATAGGTCCACGGGCGGCAGCGGCGCCTCGGCCGGCGGCGGGGCGACGTCGAGGGTCAGGCTGGCGGGCTTCAGCCCCTCGGCCGCGGCGGTGACGACGACCTTGCCGGCCGCCAGGGTGGAGCGCAGGGCCACGCGGTTGATCCCGGCCTCGATCGGCAAGGTCTTCGAGCCGATGAAGTTGTCGTCGCCGCGATTGGTCCCCTCGTAGTGGGTCACCGCGTCCTTGCCGGCCGCCTGGGTGACGACGTTCACCGCCGGACCGGCGACCTCGACCGGCTTCCTGCCGGTGGAGTCGCCCTGGGCGATGCCGCCCCGCCACTCGGCCGGACCCGACAGGTCGAACTTCACCAGGTCCAGCGCCGTCGGCACGCGCCGCCCCTGCGCATCCACCGCCTCGACGTCGACCAGGGCGATGTCGGACGCGTCGGCCCGCCAGCCCGAGGGACCGGCGTGCGGGGTCAGGCGCAGGGCCACGGCGGGACCGGTGGTGACCCGCTCGTCGGTCGAGACCACCTTGCCACGGGCGTCGCGGCCGATCGCCTTCAGCGTCCCCGGCGACCAGGCGACCTTGGCGAAGGTGAACAGGAAGCCGTCCGACTTCACGCCCTTCCCAAGCGACTTGCCGTTCAGCAGCAGTTCGACGCTGTCGGCGCTGGAGACGACCGTCACGTCCTTCACTGTCCCGGGCGCGTAGTTCCAGTGGCCGACGATGTGGCTGCGGGGATGCTCGACATCGACCCAGCCGTCCCACATGACCTGGTGGACGTAGAAGGCGTCCTTGGGCAGGCGCATGGCGTCCACCTCGCCGCTGCGGCGATAGTTGTTGTCGCCCCGGAAGTGGGTGTTGCTGTCGGTGAAGCCGATGTTCACGCCGCCCGAGCTGACGCGATCCCCGCCGCCCGGGCGTTCGCGCCAGTAATCGTACCAGCGGCGCACCGCCTCGGCGGAATAGCTGTCCTGGTTGCGGTTGTAGTTGGGGCTGTTGGCGTGGAACGGCGGGGTCAGCTCGTCCTGGAACTTCCGCGCCGCCTCGTCGCGCATGTATTCCATGGCCCAGACGGGCTTGGTCGCGCTCTTGTTGATGTAGAGCATCTCGCCCCCGTATTCGGCTGCCTTGCTGTCGAGCATCTCGCGCGAGCCGATGGCGCGGCCGCCGCGCGGATCGAATTGGTCGCGCACGGCCTTCAGCTCCGCCATGTGCTCTTCGCTGATGTTCTCGTTGCCGCCCTCGTAGAACAGGACCGAAGGGTTGTTGCGGAAGGCGACCACCGCGTCGCGCATCACCTCGACCCGCTGCTCCCACCGGCGGCCGGTCACGTCGCCCTCGGCGTCGCCGGCCGGCAGGGCCTGCATCAGGCCCACGCGATCGGCCGAGTCGATGTCCTGGCGGGACGGCGTCACGTGCATCCAGCGCACCAGGTTGCCGTTGCTCTGCACCATCAGTCGGTTGGAGAAGTCGCTGACCCACGGCGGCGCGTCCGGGCCCAGGGCGGGCCATTCGTTGGTGCTGCGCTGGGCGTAGCCGTGGACTTGGATGACCCGGTCGTTGAGATAGATCATCCCGTTCCGGAACTCGGTCTTGCGGAAGCCCGTGCGGGTGGTCACCGCGTCGACGCTGGCGCCGTCCTCCACCAGCTCGGTGCTCACGGTGTAGAGATAGCCGTAGCCCCAGCTCCAGAAGTGCAGGCCCGTCAGCGGCGACTGGGCCGAGACGGTGCGGGTCTCGCCGGGCGCCAGGGTGACCGTCGGGCCCTCGAAGGCGCCGGCCGGCTTGCCGTCGACGTCGCGCAGGCTGACCCGGTACTTGAACGTGCGCGGGCGGCCGGAGTCGTTGCGCACCTGGGACTCGGCGTGGACGGTCGCCGCCCCGCGCCGGATGTCGAACCGGTCGGCCCAGACGTAGACGCCGGTCGTCCCCAGGCTGGAATAGAACGGCAGGGTCTGGTGCAGGCCGTCGGTCAGGTGCAGGCGCACCGCCCGGTTCACGCCGCCGTAGTTGGCGTTGAAGTTCTTGTTGTTCCACTGGAAGGCGCTGCCGGTGGCGCGCTCCTTGTAGGTCCAGCTGTTGTCGACCCGCACGGCGACGACGTTGACGAAGGGCGCGGGCTTCAGCTGGGCGGTGGCGTCGACGGCGAAGCCCGAGACACCGTTCTCGTGGCCGCCCACGCGCACGCCGTTCACATAGACGTCGGCCGCCTGGCGCACGCCGTCGAAGGCCAGGAACGCCTTGCCGCCCGGGTCGGCGCCGGCGGGCAGGACGAAGCGCTTGCGATACCAGATCACCGCTTCCTTCTGGTCGGTGCTGGCGTCGCGGAAGGCCTGGTCCTCGTTGAAGGCGCGCGGCAGGGTGACCGGGGTCCAGGCCGCGTCGTCGAGGTCGGCCTTCTCGGCGCCGGCGATCTCGCCCGTCGTCATGCGCCAGCCGTCGTTGAAGAACCGGTCGATACGCGGCGCGGCGGTCGATGCGCCGGCCAGGCAGGCGGCGACCAGGCCGCCCAGGATCGATCCCGCTACGTGTCGCATGGTGGCGCCTCCAAATTGGCCAGGCCACTTTGAGCCTTTATCCACCTGTGGCTTGACATCGCGCCTGCTGTCAAGCATTCTCATTATATCGGATGATGTTCCATATTATGGAACTTTAGCCGTCGGGATCTGAACCTCGGTTCCGTCCCTCCCCACACACGGACTCGCCCGCTCTTCCCCCCATCCGGGCCAGCGGGGCGCCACTTCAGGCGTCCCGCTTTTCTTTTGCTTCCCTCTCGCCTTCGGTCATCCCGGCGAATGCCGGGACCCAGATGGAATGGTTTTGAAGCGGGTTCCTCGAACTCGGAGCGTACCCAGCCCGACACACCGCCATGGGATCTGGGTCCCGGCATTCGCCGGGATGAGCGGATCAATGAGGGCTTAAGCCGCTACCGCCCCAGACAGCGCGGGCCGCCGAGGATCGGCTGCACGCCGGTCGAGGCGGGATGCACATAGGCCGAGACCGGCAGGTCCAGGAACGCCAGCCGCCCCGCCACCAGCGACGCGGCCAGGCGCGCCCCGCCCTCGTTGATGTGGGTGGTGTCGCTGTTGCCGTTCGGGTAGCGCGCGACGTGGTCCTGGGGCGTGTAGATCAGGTAGAGGCGGCGCGAGGCCGGCTCGCCCAAGGCCTGCTGGGCGCCCATCATGTCGGCGTCCAGGTCGATCAGCGGCGTCTTGGTGGCCTTGGCCACGGCCCGCACCGCCAGGGCGTAGGCGCCGTGGGTCTCCTGGACCTTGTCGTCGAGGAACACATGCTTGGCGATCGGGGTCACCAGGACAGGCCGGCCGCCCTTGGCCCGCACGTCGGCGACGAAGCGGGTCAGGTTGGCGGTGTAGGCGCCCTGGGGGTCGGTGAAGCGGACGATCTTCACGCGGTCGGCGTCGTTGTGGCCGAACTGGATCAGCACCGTGTCGCCGGGCTGGAGCTTGGCCAGCAGGCCGTCCCACAGGCCTTCCTCGATGAAGGTCTTGGTCGAGCGACCGCCGCGCGCCAGGTTCACCACCTCGACGCGGGGGTCCAGCGAGCACTTCAGCACCATGCCCCAGCCCATCTGTGGATAGGCCGAGGCGCCGTAGTTGGCGGCGGTGGAGTCGCTGGCGATCAGGATGCGGGCGACCGGCGCTTCCATGGCCGCCGGCGGGGGCACGTCCGTGAGGTCGGGCTTCGGGGCGCCGGGCGCGGTCTGCAGCGCCAGGGCCGCGACGAGGGCCAGCACGCTCATCGGTCCACCTTGGCCAGGATCGAGCTGTCGATCTGATCCAGGGTGTTGACGCCGGTCAGGGCCATGGCCACGCGCATCTCCTTCTCGATCAGGTCCAGCAGTTGGGTCACGCCCAGCCCGCCGCGCGCGGCCAGGGCGTAGACGAAGGCCCGGCCCAGCAGCACGCCCTTGGCGCCCAAGGCCAGCATCCGCACCACGTCCAGGCCCGAGCGCACGCCGCTGTCGGCCAGGACGGTCAGGCGGTCGCCCACGGCGTCGGCGATGGCCGGCAGGGCGCGGGCCGAGGACAGCACGCCGTCCAGCTGCCGCCCGCCGTGGTTGGACACCACGATGCCGTCGGCGCCGATGTCGGCGGCGGCCTTGGCGTCTTCCGGATCGAGCACGCCCTTGATGATCAGCGGGCCCTTCCACTGGTCGCGGATCCAGTCGAGGTCCTTCCACTGGATGGAGGGATCGAAATTGGCCCCCAGCCAGCCCATGAAGTCCTCGAGGCCCGAGTTCGCGCCCAGCACCGGGGCGACATTGCCCAGGGTGTGGGGCCGGCCCATGACGCCCACGTCCCAGGCCCAGGCGGGCTTGAACATCGCCTGCATCAGCCGCCGCGCGGCGGCGTTGGGACCGCTCATGCCGGAATGGGCGTCGCGATAGCGGGCGCCGGGCACGGGCATGTCGACGGTGAACACCAGGGCCGTAGCCCCGGCGTCGGCGGCGCGGGCCAGCAGGTCGCGCATGAAGGCCCGGTCGCGCAGCACGTAGAGCTGGAACCAGATCGGCGTCGGGCTGGCCCTGGACACCTCCTGCAGGTCGCAGACCGAGACGGTCGACAGGCAGAACGGCACGCCCTTGGCGGCGGCGGCCTTGGCCGCCTGGCACTCGCCGCGCCGCGCGTACATTCCCGTCAGCCCCACCGGGGCCAGGGCGACCGGCAGGGCCTGGTAGTGGCCGAACAGGGTGGTCGAGGTGTCGACCTGGGAGACGTCCTTCAGCACCCGCTGGCGCAGGGAAAGGTCGGCCAGGTCCGAGACGTTGCGGCCCAGGGTCCGCTCGGCATAGGCGCCGCCGTCGATATAGTCGAACAGGAAGCGGGGCAGCTTGCGCCGCGCCGCCTCCCGGAAGTCCGTGGTGGACGAGACGATCACGGGGCTACTGCAGGTTCACGAACGCGCCGCCGTCGACCAGCAGGGCCGCGCCGGTCACGTACTTGGCCAGGTCCGAGGCCAGGAAGACGATCGGCCCGGCCAGGTCGTCGGGCTCGCCCAGGCGGCCCAGCGGGATGCGGCCGGCCATGTATTCGCGCTTGGCGACGTCGGCCAGGTCTTCCTTGTTGATCGCCGTCTCGATGGTGCCCGGCAGCACCGAGTTGCAGCGGATGCCGTACTTGCCCAGGGCGATGGCGGTCGACTGCATCAGGCTGTGCACGCCGGCCTTGGTCGGGGTGTAGTGGGTCTGCATGCCGCCGCCGACCAGGGCGCTGATCGAGCTGACGGCGATGATCGCGCCGCCGTCGCCTTGGCGGACCATCTGGTTGGCCGCCGCCTGCACCATGTAGTAGGCGCCGAACAGATTGACCTTCATCGTCCGCTCCATGACCTCGGGCGGCATGTCGAGGAAGGCGTGGAAGGGGCAGATGCCGGCGTTGTTGACGAAGACGTCGACCCGGCCGAACGCCTTGACGGCGGCGTCCACGAACGACGCGGCGGTCTCGACCTGGGCCACGTCGCCCTTCACGGCGATGGCCCGGCGGCCCAGGGCCTCGATCTGCGCCACGGCGTCGGCCGCGCCGGCCTCGTCGGAATGGTAGTTGATCGCCACGTCCGCGCCGTGCTGGGCGCAGCCGATGGCGGCCGCCTTGCCGATCCCCTGCGAGGCGCCGGTCACCAGCACCACCTTGTCCTTCAGAAGCATCGTTCCTCCACTGAACTCTACGGACGACCTACCGCTTGGCGGGCGTCCTCTTCTCGTTCCATCCCAGCTCGACGCCGATGGCGTTGGCGCAGTCACGCACCGTCGTGGTCAGGTCCTTCATGCGCGCGTCGTCCATGTACTGGGCCGCGCCGGAGACGCTGATGGCCGCGACGATGGCGCCGCTGGGGCCGCGGATCGGGGCGGCGACGCAGCGGATGCGGTCCTCGTTCTCCTCGAGGTCGAAGGCCACGCCCTTCTTGGCGTAGTCGCGCATCCAGGCGATCCACTGCTCTTCGTCGGGACCGTGCGCCGAGCGCGGGCCTTCCTTGCGATAGAGCTCGCGCCAGCGCTCCTCGGTGTCGTCCAGCACCAGGGCCTTGCCCAGGCCCGTCGAGCGGATCGGCTGGCGATCGCCCACGCGCGAGGAGATGTTGATCCGGCGGCGGCCCGTCAGCTTGTCCAGATAGTGGGCGCGGTCGTCTTCCAGGACGCCCAGGTGGACCGTGTCCTCCAGCTCGTCCCACAGCTTTTCCAGATACGGGCGGGCCACGCGGGGCAGGTCCATCTGCTGGCCGGCCAGGTAGCCCAGCTCCAGCAGCTTGGAGCCGAGGCTGTAGCCTTCGCGCGGGGTCTGGGCCAGCAGGCGGCGCTCGACCAGGGCCGTGGCCAGGCGGTGAGTCGTGCTGCGGGTCAGGCCCAGGCGCTGGGCCAGGGCGGGCAGGCCGATGGTGCCGGAGTCCGCGACCACGTCCAGCAGGTCCAGGCCCCGGAAGAGCGTCTGGCTGCCGCTGGGCGCCTTGCCGTTCGCACTATCATCCTTGGCCACCGGTTCGGCTCCCCTTGACGCGTCACGTTTCATTTTGTAGCACTCTCTCTCATAATATGGTACCTAGCGCAAGCGGCGAAGGCGACGATCCGGTCACCAAAAGTCGGCGCGCGCCACCGTGTCATAGGACGTCTCCGGGGAGGTAGGCGCGGCCGCTCAAGGTTTCGCCAAGCATGTCGAAGGCCTTAGCCTCACGATACGCCCTTCTCTTCCTTTAAGTAGATCGCTTCCTCTTAGGAAGTGTGGGCTGGAGCTGGTTTTTCCCATGCCGTTTCCCCTCATCCGGCAAGTTCGGGCCTATGTCGTGCGTGGCGGCGGGGCCGACTATCACGATCAGGGCGAAGGCCACTGGATCGACGACCACATCGCCACCCCGATGTCGCGCTATCCGGAATACCGCCAGAGCCGCCAGAGCTTCGGCATCAACGTGCTGGGCACGCTGGTCGTCGAGATCGAGGCCGCCGACGGCACGGTCGGCTTCGCGGTGACCACCGGCGGCGAGCCGGCCGCCTACATCGTCGAGAAGCACCTGGCCCGCTTCCTGGAAGGCCGCGACCCGACCGAGGTCGAGAAGATCTGGGACCAGATGTATTTCTCGACCCAGTACTACGGCCGCAAGGGCCTGGTCGTGAACGCCCTGTCGGGCGTCGACCTGGCGCTGTGGGACCTGCTGGGCAAGCTGCGCCAGGAGCCCGTCTACCACCTGCTGGGCGGCAAGGTCCGCGACGAGCTGACCTTCTACGCCACGGGCGCGCGTCCGGACCTGGCCAAGAAGATGGGCTTCATCGGCGGCAAGATGCCCCTGCACCACGGCCCGGCCGAGGGCGAGGAAGGCCTGCGCAAGAACCTCGAAGAACTGGCCACGATGCGCGAGCGCTGCGGCGAGGACTTCTGGCTGATGTTCGACTGCTGGATGGCGCTGGACCTGAACTACGCCACCAAGCTGGCCCACAAGGCCCACGAGTACGGCCTGAAGTGGATCGAGGAAGCGCTCAGCCCCGACGACTACTGGGGCTATCGCGACCTGAAGAAGAACGCCCCCAAGGGCATGCTGGTCACCACCGGCGAGCACGAGGCCACCCGCTGGGGCTTCCGCATGCTGCTGGAGATGGAGTGCTGCGACATCATCCAGCCCGACGTCGGCTGGTGCGGCGGCATGACCGAGCTGGTGAAGATCTCGAACCTGGCCGACAGCCGCGGCGTGCTGTGCATCCCGCACGGCTCGAGCGTCTACAGCTACCACTTCGTGGTCACCCGCCATAACAGCCCGTTCGCCGAATTCCTGATGATGGCCCCGAAGGCCGACGAGGTGGTGCCGATGTTCCACCCGCAGCTGATCGGCGAGCCCGTGCCGGTGAACGGCAAGCTGAAACTCTCCGACGCCCCCGGCTTCGGCGTCGAACTCAATCGCGAGGTCGGTCTGCACCGGCCTTACGCCCGCTGATCTCCTCGAAAGCGTAGACCCATGAAACTGCTTCGTTACGGCCCCCGCGGCGCCGAAAAGCCCGGCCTCCTCGACGCCGACGGCCAGATCCGCGACCTGTCCGGCGTCGTCGCCGACATCACCGGCGCCGAGCTGTCGCCCGCCAGCCTGAAGAAGCTGGCCGCGATCGATCCCAAGTCGCTGCCGCTGGTCGAGGGCTCGCCCCGCTACGGCGTGCCGGTCAAGGGCGTCTCCAAGTTCATCGCCGTGGGCCTGAACTTCGCCGACCACGCCGCCGAGTCGAACCTGCCGATCCCCGAGGAGCCGGTGCTGTTCACCAAGGCCGTCAGCTGCCTGACCGGCCCGAACGACCCGGTGATGATCCCCAAGGGCTCGCTGAAGACCGACTGGGAAGTCGAGCTGGGCGTCGTGATGGGTTCGCGCGCTTCGTACGTCTCCGAGGCCGAGGCCCTGGACCACGTCGCCGGCTACGTGCTGATCAACGACGTCTCCGAGCGCGCCTTCCAGATCGAGCGCGGCGGCACCTGGGACAAGGGCAAGGGTTGCGACACCTTCGGCCCGGTCGGCCCGTGGATGGTCACCTCGGACGAGGTGGGCGACCCGCAGAACCTCGGCATGTGGCTGGACGTCAACGGCCAGCGCAAGCAGGACGGCTCGTCCAAGACCATGATCTTCCCGATCAGCAAGCTGGTCTCGTACATCAGCGAGTTCATGACGCTGGAGCCGGGCGACCTGATCACCACCGGCACGCCTCCGGGCGTCGGCATGGGCCAGAAGCCCGAGCCCGTCTATCTCAAAGCCGGCGACGAGATCCGCCTGGGCATCGAGAAGCTGGGCGAGCAGCGCCAGATCGTCGTGGCCTGGTCCAAGGAAGGCGTCGCGTGAGCACCGTCTCCTCCCCCAAGGTCTATCCGAACCGCTTCGCCGGCCGCGTCGCGGTGATCACGGGCGGCGCCTCGGGCCTGGGCAAGGCCGTGGCCGCGCGCATCGTCGCCGAGGGCGGCCAGGTCTCGCTGTGGGACGTGGACGCCGAGGGCCTGAAGGCCGCCGCCGCCGAGGTGGGCGCCAAGCACACCGTCGCCCTGGACGTCTCGGACGAAGCGGCCGTCCTGGCCGCCGGCCAGGCCGCCAATGCGGCCCTGGGCCGCGTCGACATCCTGGTCGCCTCGGCCGGCATCACCGGGGCCACGGCCACCGTGTACGAGTATCCGACCGACAGCTGGAAGCGCGTCTTCGACATCAACGTCAACGGCGTCTTCTACTGCTGCAAGGCCCTGGCGCCGTTCATGATCGCCCAGGGCTACGGCCGCATCGTCAACGTCGCCTCGGTGGCGGGCAAGGAAGGCAACCCCAACGCCGGCGCCTATTCGGCGTCGAAGGCGGCGGTGATCGGCCTGACCAAATCGCTGGGCAAGGAGCTGGCCACCAAGGGCGTGATCGCCAACAGCCTGACCCCGGCCACCTTCGAGAGCCCGATCCTGGAGCAGCTGCCCCAGAGCCAGGTCGAGTACATGAAGGGCAAGATCCCGATGGGCCGCCTGGGCGAAGTCCACGAGAGCGCGGCCATGGTCTGCTTCATGGCCAGCGAGGAGTGCAGCTTCACCACCGCCTCGACCTTCGACACCTCCGGCGGCCGCACGACCTTCTAGGAAAGAGCGGAGCGATGACCTATCTCGGCCCGATCATCGACCCGCACATGCACCTGTGGGACCTGGACCGGCATTACTACAGCTGGCTCCAGGACACCCCGCTGCCGAACAATCCGGCCGGCGACATGTCGCCGATCGCCTACAAGTCCTACGGGCTGGACGACTACCTGGCCGACACCGCCGGCTGGAACGTCGTCCAGACCGTCCACGTCGAATGCGGCCTGCCGCCCAAGGACCAGCTGTCGGAGACCGACTGGCTGCAGGGCCTGGCCGACACGCGCGGCGTGATCGGCGGGATCGTCTGCGGGGCCAACCTTGACGATCCGGGCGTCGAGCCTCTGCTCGAAGCCCAGGCGTCGCGGACCAACGTCCGGGGCGTGCGCCAGATCGTCAACTGGCACAAGGACCCGGCCAAGACCTACGGCCCGACCGACCTGCTGCTGAACGACCAGTGGCGCAAGGGCTACGCCCTGCTGGCCAGGTACGGCCTGTCGTTCGACCTGCAGCTCTATCCCTCGCAGATGGCGGCCGCCGCCGAGCTGGCCGCCGCCCATCCCGACATCCCGGTGATCGTCAACCACGCCGGCATGCCCACCGACCGCGACGACGCCGGCCTGGCGACCTGGCGCGACGGCCTGGCCCTGCTGGCCCAGCGGCCGAACGTCAGCTGCAAGATCTCGGGCCTGGCCATGATCGACCGGACCTGGACGACCGACAGCCTGCGGCCCTTCGTGCTGCGGGTGATCGAGACCTTCGGCCCCAACCGCTGCATGTTCGCCAGCAACTTCCCGGTCGAGAAGGTGCACGGGTCGTTCGGCGGCTTCTACGAGGCCTATGACGCGATCACCGCCGGCTTCGGCGAGGCCGAGCGGGCCCTGCTGTTCGGCGGCACGGCCAGCCGGATCTACCGCCTGCCGCCGCCCACCACCTGAACGCGAACGACAAGACAAGAAACGGGAGGACACGATGAGCAACCAGGACCGGCCCCTCGCCTTCCGCATGCAGCTCAAGCCCGGCGTCGCCGCCGAATACGAGCGCCGTCACGACGAGCTGTGGCCCGACCTGGCCGCCGCCCTGCGCGAGGCGGGCATCCACGACTATTCGATCTTCCTGGACGAAGGGACCATGAGCCTCTTCGCCGTGCTGCGCCTGCGCCCCGACAACAAGAAGGACGCTCTGCCGCTGCAGCCGGTGATGAAGCGCTGGTGGGACTACATGGCCGACCTGATGGAGGTCCATCCGGACAACAAGCCGGTGGAATGGCCGCTGAAACCCGTCTTCTACTTCGGGGGCTGAGGATGCCTCGCCCTCTCCTCCCCGTTCTCGGACTGACGGCCGCCCTGCTGGCGACCTCGGCGCTCGCCGAGCCCGTGCGCTACACGATGACGGCGTTCACCAACGCCAGCCAGTCGAACATGAGCGTCTACGACTCGGCGGACGGGACGCGCTTCACCCCGAAGAAGCCGCTGGCCTACACCCCGCCCAAGGGGCTGATCCGCGATCCCAGCGTGATGAAGCATTCGGACGGCTGGTACTACGTCGCCTACACTACCGGCTGGGCCGGCGACACGATCGGCCTGGCCCGCAGCAAGGACCTGACCGACTGGACCTTCCTGCGCGACGTGAAGGTCGAGGTCCCGGGCGCGACCAATAGCTGGGCGCCGGAGTGGTTCGTCGACCAGGACGGTTCGGTGAACCTGATCCTGTCGGTCTCGACCACCGGCCAGCAGGGCTCGTTCCAGCCCTACCGGATCGTCGCCGCCGACGCCTCGCTCGCCGCCTGGAGCGCGCCGAAACCGCTGTCGGGCCTGGGCCCCAACTTCATCGACACCTTCGTGGTGCGCGAGGGCGGGCTCTACAACGCCTTCGCCAAGAACGAGACCAGCAAGTTCGTCGAGCTGTGGACCGCCCCCTCGCTGGACGGGCCGTGGCAGGCCAAGGGGACCGGCGACTGGGCCGGCTGGGGCAAGTTCCTGGAGGGGCCCGCCCTGACCCGCACGCCGGACGGCGCGTGGCGGATCTATTTCGACGAGTACATGTCCAAGCGGTATTGGTGGTCGGACAGCAAGGACGGCTTCCGCACCTGGACGCCCAAGACCGAGCTGCCCGAACTGTCGGGGACCGTGCGCCACTTCACGGTGCTGAAGGAGGGCGGCGAGACCGCCGTCGCGGCCAAGCCCGGCTCGCCGGCCATTGGGGCCCACCAGATCACCTGGGACAAGTACTCGCTGAAGGTCGACGGCCAGCGCATCTACTCGTGGGGCGGCGAGTTCCATCCCTTCCGCGTGCCCAGCCCCGACCTGTGGCGCGACATCCTCCAGAAGATGAAGGCCAGCGGCTACAACACGGTCGCGATCTATTTCGACTGGGGCTACCACTCGCCGAAACAGGGGGTCTACGACTTCAACGGCGTGCGCGACATGGATCGCGTGCTGACCATGGCGAAGGAGGAAGGCCTCTACGTCATCACCCGCGCCGGGCCCTACGTGAACGCCGAGCTGACGCGCGGCGGCTTCCCGGGCTGGATGGTCAACCAGCAGGCCCGCGCCCGCACCGACGCGCCGGAATATCTGACCGCCGCCGACGAGTGGCTGACCCAGATCAACGCCGTCATCGCCCGCCACCAGCTGACCACCGGCGGCGGCACGGTCATCGCCCACCAGATCGAGAACGAGCTGGACGTCGTCGGCGCGCCGCAGCAGCGCTACATGAAGTGGCTGGACGACAAGGCCAAGGCCGACGGCATCACCGTCCCGATCTTCCACAACGACAAGGGCCGCAACGGCTACTGGGTCCCCAAGGGCTCGAACGTGCCGGGCACGGTCGAGGGCCCCAACGACCTCTACGCCTTCGACGGCTATCCGGGCGGCAGCTGCAAGGTCGACTCCACGCCGTCGTCGCCGGGCGTCGCGCCGGACTGGGGCCTGTACGGTCCCGGCGGGGCCAAGGGCGGCGCCTCGGCCAGCCCCAACACCCCCGGCTTCCTGGCCGAGTTCGGCGGCGGCTGGTTCGACTACTGGGGCAGCAACGGCGACTACGACTGCACCGCCATCCATCGCGGCGTCGGCTACCAGCGGGTGTTCTACGGCACGAACATCGCCAACGGCCTGACGCTGCAGAGCTTCTACATGACCTATGGCGGGACCAGCTGGGGCTGGCTGCCGGCCCCGGTGGTGTTCACGTCCTACGACTACGGCTCGGCGATCGACGAGGCCCGGGGCCTGCGCGACAAGGCCCGGGTGATGAAGCAGATGGGCGAGTTCATCGCCGCCGTGCCCGACCTGACCCGCATGGACAAGGGCGAGGCCGTGACCCCGTCCAACGACAAGGTCCGCGTCTATCACAACGTCAACGCCGAGACCGGAAGCCACCTCTATGTGGTGGTCCACAATCCCAGCAGCGCCACGGGCGACGAGGCCTTCACCTTCAAGCTGAAGACCCGCGACGGCGAGTACGTGGTCCCCTCGCGGATCAAGGGTCAGGACAGCAAGCTGCTGATGGCGTCCTACGACCTGGGCGGCCAGCGGCTGGTCTATTCGACGTCCGAGATCCAGACGCGCCTGAAATGGAACGACGGCGACCTGGCGCTGCTCTACGGCCGCGCCGGCGAGGCGGGCGAGACGGTGCTGCGTTACACGTCCGCCCCCAAGGTCGAGGTGCTGGACGGCGACGTGGCTTCGGCCTTCGACGCCGCCAAGGGCGACCTGAAGCTGACCTATGAACACAAGGGCCTGGCCCGCGTGCGGATCGTCGGCGGCGGCCGTCCGCCCCTGACTCTGCTGCTGGTCGACGCCGAGACCGGCCAGACCTTCTGGCGCCGCGACGACCTGCTGATCCGCGGTCCAGGCCTGGTGCGCGGCGAGGCGATCAAGGGCGGCGTGCTGAGCCTGACCGGCGACACCGAGGCCGACAGCCCGCTGGAGGTCTTCGCGCCCAAGGCCGTGAGCGCGATCCGCTGGAACGGCGCCAAGGTCGCGACCAGGACCACCGCCTCGGGCAGCCTGCTGGCCGACAAGCCGCTGGCCGGTCCGGCGGCGATCGCCCTCCCCGACCTGGCCCAGCTGACCTGGAAGACCGCGCCCGGTTCGCCCGAGGCCGATCCCAAGTTCGACGACAGCGCGTGGCTGAAGGCCGAGGGCCGCCGCAGCGGCTCGACCGTGCGCGGTCCCACGGGGCAACCGGTGCTCGACATGAGCGCCTACGGCTTCCACCAGGGCGACGTCTGGTATCGCGGCCGCTACACGGCCAAGGCTGGGTCCGACGTTGGCATCGACACCCTGACCCTGCACTACGGCGGCGGTGGGGCGGGCATGCTGCAGGTCTGGCTGGACGGCCGGTTCCTGGGCCAGCACGAGCTGGACGGCGGCCTGCCGCGCCCGATCACCACGGGCGTCGCCACCTTCAAGCTGCCTGAGGACCTGCGCGGAACCGGCGAGCACGTGATCTCGGTGATGGTCCGCAACAACGGCCACAACTGGGACCTGGACGCCGACGACTTCCACAAGGAGGCTCGCGGCCTGGTCTCGGCCTCGCTGTCGGGTCCCGGCTCCTACAGCTTCGCCGTGCCGATCGCCTGGAAGGTCCAGGGCAACCTGGGCGGCGAGGACATCCAGGACCCGGTGCGCGGCAACGCCAACAACGGCGGCCAGTACGGCGAGCGAATGGGCTGGCACCTGCCGGGCTTCCCGGACGCCGCCTGGGCCAAGGCCGACATGGCGGCGACCCAGCCCTACGCCGGCACGACCTGGTACCGCACCAGCTTCGACCTGGCCCTGCCCAAGGACCAGGACACCACCCTGGGCCTGACCATCGGCGATCCGGACAAGCCGCGCTCGCCGGGCCGCTACCGGGTGCTGATCTTCGTCAACGGCTGGAACATGGGCCAGTTCATCGCCAATGTCGGCCCGCAGCGGACCTTCGTCCTGCCCAACGGGATCATCGATCCGCACGGCAAGAACACCATCGCCCTGGCGGTGACCAGCGACGGCGCCCCCGGCGACGCCCTGGAGGAAGTGAAGCTAGTAAGACTGCGCACGGTGCGCGGCGGCCTCCCCGTCGCCCGCGTGCCCGCGCCCGATTTCAAACCCTGAGACCCGGCGCTCCCCCGCCGCTTTCGACTGATACTGGAGACTATCGTGCCCAATCTCGCTCACGGCCTCGAGGCCAAGGACATCAAGGCCAAGATCGCCCTGCTGATCAGCAACCTGGTCGACATCCAGGACGAGACGGGCGAGTTCCTGCTGCGCCTGGACGACGGCCGCGTCATCGACACCAAGGGCTGGAACGACTGGGAGTGGACCCACGGCGTGGGCCTGTACGGCCTGTGGAAGCAGTACGAGATGACCGCCGACCCGTGGGCGCTCGAGATCATGACCCAGTGGTTCGCCGACCGCTTCGAGGCCGGCACCCCGACCAAGAACATCAACACGGTCTCGCCGTTCCTGACCCTGGCCTACCTCTACGAAGCCACCGGCGACCACACCTACCTGCCGTATCTGGAGACCTGGGCCGACTACGTCATGTACGAGGGCCCGCGCACCGAGGAAGGCGGCTTCCAGCACATCGTCTTCAACAGCGAGAACCCCCAGCAGCTGTGGGACGACACGCTGATGATGAGCGTCCTGCCCCTGGCCAAGATCGGCCTGCTGCTGGGCCGCGACGACTTCGTCGAGGAGGCCAAGCGCCAGTTCATGGTGCACGTGAAGTACCTGGCCGACCGCAAGACCGGTATGTGGTTCCACGGCTGGACGTTCGAGGGCCGGCATAACTTCGCCGACGCCCTGTGGGCGCGCGGCAACTGCTGGGTGACGATCGCCATCCCGGAGTTCATCGAGCTGCTGGACCTCAAGCCCGGCGACGCCCTGCGCGACTTCCTGATCGACACGCTGGAAGCCCAGATCAAGGCCCTGGCCCGCTACCAGGACGCCGAGACAGGCCTCTGGCACACCCTGGTCGACGACAAGACCTCGTACCTGGAAGCCTCGGCCACGGCCGGCTTCGCCTACGGCGTGCTGAAGGCCGTGCGCAAGCGCTACGTCTCCAAGGACTACCAGGAGATGGGCATCAGGGCGCTGAAGGGCGTGCTGGCCAATATCGACGACAAGGGCGAGCTGCAGCAGGTGTCGTTCGGCACCCCGGTGTTCGACACCCTGCAGGGCTACAAGGACATCCCGCTGACCTCGATGCCGTACGGCCAGTCCCTGGCCATCCTGGCCCTGGGCGAGTTCCAGCGGGCCTTCATCTAGAACCTTCTTTCTAACCGCTCATCCCCGCGAAGGCGGGGACCCAAGCTGAGCCTACCGAGTGCGTGCTGGAAACTCGGCTTGGACCCCCGCCTTCGCGGGGATGAACGGATGAGGGAGGCAAGGAAATCCAAGGTCCGTCAGAGGCCTTTGAACATTTGGGAATGAGATGCTGATGGCGACGTCGGAACCGCGCAAACCCTCCTGGGTCACGTATTGGAGCTGGGGTTCCGGCGACATGCTGGGGGCCGGGGCCCAGGCGGTCATCACCGGCTGGCTGGCCTATTTCTTCATCACCTTCTGCGGGCTGTCGGCGGTCGAGACGGGCCTGATCCTGGGCCTTCCGCGCCTGCTGGAAGCGATCACCTGCCCGCTGATCGGCTATGTCTCCGACAACCTGCGCCACACCTGGGTCGGCCGGCGCATCGGCCGGCGCAAGATCTTCCTGATCCTGACCATTCCGCTGCTGCCCTGCTTCGCCCTGATCTTCGTGACGGGCCAGACCTTCCTCTACTACCTGGTCACCTTCGTCTTCTTCGAGTTCCTGTACACGATGTTCCTGATCCCGTGGGAAACCCTCGCGGCGGAAATGACCAAGGATTACAAAGAGAAGGCCAAGTTCGCGGGCGTGCGGATGCTGATCGCCCAGAGCTCGGCGATCCTGGCCTCGTACCTGCCGACCCTGATCATCAACCACTTCGGCGGCAAGGACTCGTCCGGCACCTTCCTGATCATGGCCGCGATCTTCGGCGGCCTGTTCAGCCTGGTCGTGCTGCTGGTGGTGCTGTTCACTTGGGAACGGCCCTACACCGAGGCCGAGAAGCTGATCCAGCCCGAGCCGCTGGACTGGGAGAAGGCGGCGCTGATCCCGATCAACATGTTCCGCGACCTGTTCTCGACCCTGCGCATCAAGGCCTTCCGCCAGCACCTGTCGCTCTATCTGGGCGGCTATATCTCGCAGGACATCTTCAACACCGCCTTCCCGCTGTTCGTGGCCACGGTGATGATGGGAGCCACCCTGGTGATCTCCCAGCTGATGACCACCATGTACGTCGCCCAGCTGATCTCGGTGATGATCGCCATCAACGTGGTCATCCGCACCGGCCCCACGGCCGCCTACCGCATGGCCATCAGTTTCGTGGGCGCGGCCCTGCTGCTGTTCCTGGCCTTCTACCTGATCCGGCCGGCGGGCTTCGCCGAGGGCCTGACGGCGCTGGGCGGCAACCTGTTCGGCGGCGGCGCCTCGCCGACCGTGCTGTTCTGGCTGTTCGTGCCGATCATCCTGGCGGGTCTGGGCCGTGGAACGCTGAACTTCGTGCCTTGGAGCGTCTACAACTACCTGCCCGACGTTGACGAGGCGGTGACCGGCCAGCGTCGCGAGGGCATCTTCGCCGGGGTGATGACCTTCGTGCGCAAGATCGCCCAGTCGGGGGCCATCGTCGCCACCACCTCGCTGATCGGCCTGGGCGGCTTCGTGTCGCCCGACAAGGCCCATCCCGGCGCGACTGTGGTCCAGTCTCCCGAGGCGGTGCGCGCCGTGGTGCTGGTGATGGTCGCCGGTCCGATCCTGGTCATGCTGTGGGGCCTGTGGGTCTCGTGGTCGTTCCGCCTCAACGCCCGCACCCACGAGGTTCTGATCCACGAGGTCGAGCGCCTGCGCGCCGGCGAGACCCAGGCTGAAAGCCCGGAGTCCAAGGCGATCGTCGAGAACCTGACCGGCTGGAAGTTCGAACGGCTGTGGGGGCGGGGGTAGATCGCAAAAGCGGTTGTCATCCCGGAAGCCTCGCAGAGGCTGTCCGGGACCCAGGGGACTGGGCAAATGCGGTGCGGCTGCTCTGGGTCGCGGACAAGCGCTGCGCGCTTTCCGGGAAGACAACGAAAGAAGCGCCTAGCCCTGACCGGGGATCGGCAGCTGCTCCATGATCTCCACCGAGTCCCCGGGGAAGATCGCGAAGTGGGGATGGTTCTCGAACATCTGCGCGGCCGCCTCGTGGGAGTCGGCCTCGACGATGACGTAGCCGGCGACCTTGTTGCGGATGTCGGTGACGCCGTCCTTGCCGGTCTTCTTGGTCTTGCCCAGCGGACCGCCGGTCACCAGCACGGACTCGGCGTGGTCGGTCATCCACTGGCCCCAGGCGGCCATGCCCCGTTCGATCTCGGCCGGGTCCATCGCGCCGGGGTCCATCGGGGTGTCGGAGCCCATGTAGAGGGCTAGAAAGATCGCCATCGCCGTCTCTCCTCCAGGGCCGCCCATCGGCCGGGGGCGAGCATAGCCCGCCCCCGCGCCAGGACTAGCCTCGGCGAGCGAGCAGCACCTCGGCCACCTGCACGGCGTTCAGGGCCGCGCCCTTGCGCAGGTTGTCGGCGCTGACGAACAGGGCCAGGCCGTGCTCGACGGTCGGGTCGACCCGCACCCGGCCCACGAAGACCGGGTCCTGGCCGGTGGCCTCCAGCGGGTTCGGCACGGCCGTCACCACCACGCCCGGCGCGACGCCCAGCAGGTCCACGGCCTGCTGCGGCGACAGCGGTCGTTCGAACTCGGCGTTGATCGACAGCGAGTGGCCCGAATAGACCGGCACCCGCACGCAGGTGCCCGAGACCGGCAGGCCGGGGATCTCGAGGATCTTGCGGCTCTCGTCGCGCAGCTTGGTCTCTTCCTCGGTGTAGCCGTCCTCGCCCAGCACGTAATTCAGGGCCACCACGTTGTAGGCGATCGGCACGGCCCACTTCTTCGGCGCGGGCAGGTCGGCGGCCTGGCCGTCTCGGGCCAGGGCCACGCCGTCCTCGGCCCCCGCGCGGATCTGGCCCTCCAGCTCCTCGATGCCCGCGACGCCGCCGCCCGACACCGCCTGGTAGGTCGAGACCACCAGGCGCTTGAGGCCCGCGGCCTCGTGCAGCGGCCGCAGCACCGGCATGGCGGCCATGGTGGTGCAGTTGGGGTTGGCGACGATGCCCTTGGGGATCACGTCCAGGGCGTGGGGGTTCACCTCGGCCACCACCAGCGGCACGTCGGGGTCGGAGCGGAAGGCCGAGGAGTTGTCGATCACGACCGCGCCCGCCGCGGCGACCTTCGGCGCCAGGGCGCGCGAGGTGTCGCCGCCGGCCGAGAAGAACACGATGTCCAGGCCGGCGTAGTCGGCGGCGGCGGCGTCCTCGACCACGATCTCCCGGCCGCCGAACGCCAGCTTGCTCCCGGCCGAGCGGGCCGAGGCGAACAGGCGCAGGGACTTCATCGGGAAGTTCCGCTCGGCCAGCAGGGCCCGCATCATCTCGCCGACGAGGCCGGTCGCGCCGACGATGCCGACGGCGGGCGGATTGGAAGAGGAAAAGGTCTGGCTCACGGTGTTGCGTCTCCTGAAGGTGCAGAGGCGCGGGGGTGTCTGCCGGTCTGGGAAAGACGGGGCCCCGCGCATCGGCGGGGCTGGTCCGGGGCGTCGCGGCTTAGGCCGCGCACACACCCGCACACGCCCCGCCGAGGCGGGTCGTTTTGCGGGTAATGATTTTGGTCGCGGTCGCGGACATGGCGCAGCTCTCTAGGGGCGAACGGCGCCGATGTAAACCGCCTCCGTCGTCGCGACCGACGGCCGGTCGGTTGGGGCTGGCGGCGCGCGCCAAATCCCGCATAAATACTCAGACAAAATAACGAGACGGGGAGAACGGGCGATGCGGATGGCGGGACTGTGCCTGGCGGCGGCCTTGCTGGCGACCACCGCCCTCTCGCCAGGAACCGGGCGAACCGCCCCCTCGCCCCGCCTCGACGCCCACGCCGTCGCCTCGGCCCGCTTCGGCGCCGACGCGGCCTGGTACGAGGACAACATCCCGCTGTTCGAATCCTCGGACCAGAGGCTGGACCAGATCTACTACTACCGCTGGAGCGTCTTCCGCGCCCACCAGCGCGACCTGGGCCCGCGGGGCTACATCACCACCGAGTTCCTCGACGACGTCGGCTGGCAGCGCTGGCCCTACGCCAGCCTCAACGACGCCACGGGCTTCCATATCCAGGAGGGCCGCTGGCTGCGCGACCGCCGCTACGCCGGCGACTATATCGACTTCATGTACGAGGGCGGCGGCAACGACCGCCACTTCGCCGAGGCCATCGCCGACGCCACGTACGCCCGCTACCTGGTCGACGGCGACCAGGCGGCCGCCACGCGCCACCTGGCGGCGATGAAGCACATCTACGCCCTGTGGGACGACCACTACGACTTCGACAAGAAGCTGTACTGGATCGAGCCGCTGCTGGACGCCACCGAATATACGATCAGCTCGATCGACGCCTCGGGCGGCAAGGACGGCTTCACCGGCGGCCACGCCTTCCGCCCCTCGATCAACAGCTACATGTACGCCAACGCCAAGGCGATCAGCCGCCTCTCGGCCCTGACCGGCGACACGGCGGCGGCGGCCGACTACGAGGCCCGAGCCCAGTCCCTGAAGACGCAGGTTCAGAAGAGCCTGTGGAACGACGGCTTCGCGCACTTCGTCGACCGCCACCGGATCAACAACGACCATGTGAAGTACTGGGACCCGATCCGCGGCCGCGAACTGGTCGGCTACGTGCCCTGGACCTTCGGCCTGCCCGACGACACGCCCGCCTACGCCCAGGCCTGGAAGCACGCGGTCGATCCCGACGAACTGGCCGGGCCCTTCGGCCTGCGCACGGTGGAGCCGTCGTACGAATACTACATGCGCCAGTACCGCTACGAGGGGACCGCGCCGGAGTGCCAATGGAACGGGCCGGTCTGGCCGTTCCAGACCACCCAGGTGCTGACGGGCCTGGCCAACCTGCTGAACGACTACAGGCAGGACGTGGTCGCCCGCGCCGACTACGCCCGCCTGCTGGCCCAGTACACCGCCCTGCACTACCAGGACGGCAAGCCGGACCTGGAGGAGGACTACGACCCCGCCACCGGCAAGCCGATCGTCGGCCTGGCCCGCAGCCACCACTATAATCACTCCGGCTATGTGGACCTGATGATCACCGGCCTGGTCGGCCTGCGCCCGCGCGCCGACGACGTGCTGGAGGTCAATCCGCTGGCCCCGACCGACCCGGCCGATCCGCACTTCCTGAAGTACTTCCGCCTGCAGGACGTGGCCTATCACGGGCGGCTGGTGACCATCGCCTGGGACGCCGACGGCGCGCGCTACGGCCGCCAGGGGCTGGTGATCAGCGTCGACGGCCAGGAGGTGGCGGCTTCGCCGACCTTGGCGCGGCTGACCGTCCCCCTCGCCCGCAAGGCCCCCGCCCCGATCGCTCGGCCGATCGACCTGGCGGTCAATCTGGTGCGCTCGGACTATCCGCGCGGTTCGGCCTCGTCCGGCGCCGATCCCAAGACCGTGCACCAGGCCCTGGACGGGCGGGTGTGGTTCTTCCCGGAGATGGCCAACGGCTGGTCGCCGGGGGCGGGCGTGGGCAAGGCCTGGTTCGAGGTCGACTTCGGCAAGCCGACGTCGGTGGCCGCCGCCGAACTCAGCTTCTTCGCCGACGACAAGGCCCTGGCCGCCCCGGCCCGCTATCGGCTGGAGGCGTGGAGGGACGGCAAATGGGTGGAGGTCGCCAAGTCCGCCACGCCGTCGGCCAACGGCGTCGACAGGACGACCTGGGCGCCGGTGACGGCCGGCAAGCTGCGGGCGGTGTTCGACCTGGCGCCCGGCAAGGACATGCGGCTGGTCGAGATGAAGGTGTTCTGAGCGCCCTCACCTTCCCCCGCTCATCCCAGCGAATGCCGGGATGAGCGGAGTCAGGGTGACGGCGTGAGCGCAGCGGACCAGCTCAGCCGCGCCCCGTCGGCGCCGTCCGATCGCGGCCCCGGGCTCAGGCTGGTGATCGCCCCCTGCTTCAGGTCCAGCGTCAGGAACCGGTTGGTTTCGAGGGACATCAGCACGAGGTCTCCGGTCGGCGTCTCGATCCACTGGAACGCGCGCGCCTGGAGGCTCGGACGCCGATCCAGCCTCACCGCGCCGTCGGGAGCGACCGAGACGAAGTCCTGCCCGACCTTCAGCGCCACGCGCCCCTGCCCCAGGTCGACGACCGAGAAGGTCGAAGGGGCGCCGATCGCCAACCGCCCGTCGACGACGCTCAGGCCAAGCGAGGACCCCAGCGCCGCGAACCGGACCGAGCCGCCGAACGGAATGGGCCTCATCAGCCCCTTGGGGTTCGGCTCGTGGACCGTGACGCTGTCGAAGTCGGCGTGACCGCCGTCCACGCCCTTGGCGTTGTAGGCGAACAGCGCGTAACGCACGCCCTGGAAGGTGCGGAGCGAGAAGACCGTGGTGAAGACCGCGCCGATCGGCGTGAAGGTCACGCCGTCGGTCGAATAGCTGAGCTGGGCCTTTTCCGTCAGGAAATCGCAGTCGGCGCGCAGCCAGACCCGGCTCCCCGCCAGCGGCGTCGACACCTTCGCTCCGGTCGACTTGTCGAACTGGACCAGCGCCAGGTCCTTGCCCGCGCGCTCCACGCCGATCCAGGCATAGGGCATGTCCAGCAGCGCCAGGCCCGCGATGTCGCCGTCCTTCAGGCCCGCGGCGTCCAGGACGACAGTCGGCTGCGATCGCGGCCCGATCGCCCGCTGGGTCAGGCTGTTGCGGGCTTCCCAGAACGAGGCCGCCGGCAGGGTGCGGAGGCGCAGGAAGCCGGGCCGCTCCGTGAGCGACCAGTGCGTGTCATCCGGGACGTGGTTCCATTGCCAGACGGGCTTCAGCCGCGCCCCGTCGAACGTATCGCTCCGCTCATAGGGAGCCCGGATCGGCGAGGCCGCGTCGGTCTTCGGCTTGACCCAGGTCCGGGGCGTGCGCCCCAGGTTTCCCGGCAGACCGAAATAGGGCCAGCCGTCCTTCCAGGTGACCGGCGAGAGCGCGACGAGGCGGCCGACCGAATTGTAGTCGAGCATGGAAAAGCCCCACCACTCGCCCTTCGGCGTCCGCACCACGCCGCCCTGGTGCAGCGACATGCGGCCGCGCGGTTCGGGATTGGGCGCGACGAGATCGAAGCCGGGGCCGTTCGGGTCTTTCAGGCGGTAGCCTTCGGCCAGCCCGAAATCCTCGTCGATGCTGATGGCCTTGTTGACCTCCCAGGGGCCGGCGAGGCTGTCGGCGCGGGCGGCGGGCATGCGCATGCGACCGTCCCACCAGGCGCTGATGATGAAGTAGCGGCCGTCGATCTTGTAGAGGTGCGAGCCCTCCCCCATCCCCGCGTCGCGATCGAACAGGGTGCGCTCGGTGCCGGCGACGATGTCGGTCAGGTCGGCGTTCATCTGGCCGATCTTCAGATCGCGATAGCCCCAGACGACCCAGGCCTTTCCGTCATCGTCGAACAGCACCGACAGGTCGTGGAACGACCGCTTCATCCGGCGATGGGTCCACGGGCCGCGCGGGTCGGCGGCGGTGAAGACCTGGGTCGTCTCGCCGTTGACGTTGGAGAAGATGTAGAAGACGCCGTCGTGATAGCGGAAGCTGGGCGCCCAGATTCCGCGCCCGTAGACGTCGCCGCCCTGCAGGCGATAGGCCGGTCCGAGATCCAGCTTGTCGACGGCGTAGGACAGGAACTCCCAGTTCACCAGGTCCTTGGACCGCAGGACGGGCAGGCCCGGCATGGCGTGCATGGTCGTGCCGGTCATGTAGAAGTCGTCCCCGACGCGGATCAGGTCGGGGTCGGAAAACTCGTCGTAGAAGATCGGGTTGGTGAAGGTCCCGTCGCCATTGTCGGCCGTCCAGGTGGCCTGGCCCCAGGCAGGCGCGGCGGCGGCGGCGAACAGCGCCGCGCAGGACAGCAAGGCCGCCAAGCCGGAAACGCGGGCGACCGCGGAGGCCTTGCTCATGGGCTTTGCTCCGGATTTCCAGCCGTGGGCGCCCGCTCATGCCTCGCCTCGGCGACGCATGAGCGGGTCGTGACCCCTAGTTCAGGTCCAGCACCACCACCGACTTGCTCGGCAGGGTCGCGGTCAGGGTGTCGCCCTTGATCGAGGCCGCCGTGAAGGCCGCCGGCTTCACCGCGTTCGGGGCGTCGAACGTGTTGTGCGCCGCCATGGTCGAAGCCGTCAGCACCCGGCCCTTGGCGGTCTTGCCGGTCACGCCCGAGAGCTTGACGGTCACCGTCGCCGACTTGTTCGGGTCCAGGTTCACCAGCGCCAGGTGGACCACCCCGGCGGTGTCCTTGCCGGCCGAGGCGCTGACCGCCGGCACGCTGGTCTTGCCGACCGTATAGGCCGGGCTGTTCAGCTCGACCGGCAGCGAGGTCGCCCCTTGGAAAGGCTTATACAGATCGTAGACCCAGTAGGTCGGGGTCAGGACCATCTTGTCCTTGTCGGTCAGGATCATCGCCTGCAGCACGTTGACCATCTGGGCGATGGCGGTCAGCCGCACCCGGTCGGCGTGCTTGTGGAAGATGTTCAACGTCGCCCCGGCCGCCACCGCGTCGCGCATGGTGTTCTGCTGGTAGAGGAAGCCGGGGTTCGTGCCCGGCTCGACGTCGTGCCAGATGCCCCATTCATCGACGGCCAGGCCGACCCGCTTCTTCGGGTCGTACTTGTCCATGATGGCGGTGTGCTTGGTGATCAGTTCGTCCATGCGCAGGGCCTGGAACATGGTGTCGGCCCAGGTCTGCTCGTCGAACTCGGTGGCCGAGCCCTTGTTCTCCCACTTGCCGCTGGGGATCGTGTAGTAGTGGACACTGATCTGATCCATGTTCTTGGCCGCGCCGGCCATCAGGGTCTCGGTCCAGCTGTAGTCGTCGCTGTTGGCGCCGCCCGCGATCTTCTCGGTCTTGGTGCCCTTCGGCACCCGGATGAACTCGGCGAAGTTGCGGTAGAGGTCGGTGTAGTGGGCCGCCGTCATCTGGCCGCCGCAGCCCCAGTTCTCGTTGCCGACGCCGAAATAGTCGAGCTTCCAGGGTTTGTCGCGGCCGTTGGCCCGGCGCAGGTTGGCGATCGACGAGCTGGTCGGCGAGACCATGTACTCGACCCACTCGGCCATCTCCTGCGGCGAGCCGGTGCCGACATTGCCGGCCACGTAGGTCTTGGCGCCGATCAGCTCGGCGAACTCCATGAACTCGTTGGTGCCGAAGCTGTTGGGCTCCTCGACGCCGCCCCAGACCACGTTGACCTTGACCGGGCGCTTGTCGCGCGGGCCGATCCCCTCGCGCCAGTGGTAGTCGTCGGCGAAGCAGCCGCCGGGCCAGCGGACCAGCGGCACCTTGATGGCCTTCAGGGCCGCGACCACGTCGTTGCGGTAGCCCCGGGTGTTGGGGATCTTGCTGTCCTCGCCGACCCAGACGCCTTCGTAGATGCCGTGCCCCAGGTGCTCGGCGAACTGGCCGTAGACTTCCGGCTGGATCACCGGACCGGGCTGGTCGGCCCGCAGGGCGCCGGTGACGGCGGTCTGGGCGACGGCGGCCCCGGCGGTCGCCAGGACACTCAAGGCAAGGCCCGCGACAAGCGCGCGCTTCAGCGTGGTCAGCTTCACGATATTCTCCCTAAGGCTCGCCGTTGGCCGGCGCTTGTCTTCGGTGGTTGGATCTAGTGGTTGTCGCGGGGCAGGCCCTTGGTCTGGGCGATGCGCTGGTACTTGACCGCCGGCTCCAGCACCGCCCCGGTCTCCATCTGGCCGACGATGGCCCGCTGGATCTCCTGCCAGGGCGTCTGGCTTTCCGGATATTGGAAGCCGCCTGCCGCCTCGAGCGCCTTGCGCCGCGCGACGATCTCCTCGGGCGTGACCAGCACGTCGACGCGCGACTTGCGCAGGTCGACGCGGACCCGGTCGCCGGTCTTCAGCAGCGCCAGGCCGCCGCCGGCCGCGGCCTCCGGCGAGGCGTTGAGGATCGACGGCGACCCCGACGTGCCCGACTGGCGGCCGTCGCCGATGCACGGCAGCTGGTGGACGCCCTTCTTGATCAGGTAGTCGGGGGCCCGCATGTTCACGACCTCGGCCGCGCCGGGATAGCCGATCGGCCCGGCCCCGCGCATGAACAGCACGCTGCGCTCGGTGATGCCCACCGACGGGTCGTCGATCCGGTGGTGGTAGTCCTCGGGACCGTCGAAGACCACCGCGTCGCCCTCGAAGGCGTCGGGATCGTTGGGATCCGACAGGTAGCGGTCGCGGAACTCGGCGGTGATCACGCTGGTCTTCATGATCGCCGAATTGAACAGATTGCCGCGCATGACCACGAAACCGGCGCGCTCGACCAGCGGCTTGTCGAACGGACGGATCACCGCCTCGTCCTCGATGGCCGCGCCGCGGCAGGCCTCGCCCAGGGTCTTGCCCGACACGGTCAGGGCGTCCTCGCGGATCAGGCCCTGCCCCATCAGCTGGTTGACCACCGCCGGCACGCCGCCGGCGCGGTAATAATCCTCGCCGAGGTATTCGCCGGCCGGCTGCAGGTTGACCAGCAGCGGCACTTCCTCGCCATAGGTCTGCCAGTCGTCGACGCTGAGCTCGACGCCCATGTGCCGGGCCAGGCCGTTCAGGTGGATCGGGGCGTTGGTCGAGCCGCCGATGGCCGAGTTGACGACGATGGCGTTCAGGAACGCGTCGCGGGTCAGGATGTCGGACGGCTTGATGTCCTGCTCGACCAGCTCGACGATCCGCAGGCCGGTCTCGTAGGCGTTCTGCTGACGGTCGCGGTACGGGGCCGGGATCGCCGCCGAGCCGGTCAGCGACATGCCCAGCGCCTCGGTCAGCGAGTTCATGGTCGTGGCCGTGCCCATGGTGTTGCAGTAGCCGGTCGACGGGGCCGAGCTGGCCACCAGCTTGATGAAGCCGGCGCGGTCGATCTCGCCGGCCGCCAGCATCTCGCGGGCCTTCCAGACGATGGTGCCCGAACCCGTGCGCTGGCCCTTGTGCCAGCCGTTCAGCATCGGGCCGACCGACAGGGCGATGGCGGGGATGTTGACGGTGGCGGCGGCCATCAGGCAGGCCGGGGTGGTCTTGTCGCAGCCGATGGTCAGGACCACGCCGTCGATCGGATAGCCGTACAGGGTCTCCACCAGGCCCAGGTACGACAGGTTGCGGTCCAGGCCCGCGGTCGGACGCTTGCCGGTTTCCTGGATCGGATGGACCGGGAATTCCAGGGCGATGCCGCCGGCCGTGCGGATGCCTTCGCGGATGCGCTCGGCCAGCACCAGGTGGTGGCGGTTGCACGGCGACAGATCGCTGCCGGTCTGGGCGATGCCGATGATCGGCTTGCCCGACTGCAGTTCCTCCAGCGACAGGCCGAAGTTCAGGTAGCGCTCGAGGTACAGCGCCGTCATGTCCGCGTTGTCGGGATTGTCGAACCAGGCGCGCGAACGAAGGGCGCGGGGCGGAACGGCGGCAGAGCTCATGACAGTCCTTGATAGGCGGCCCCGGGTGGACGAGGAGGGCCTTGGGTCGGCGTCAGCGGGAAGGCCTCGCGGGCTGCCATGCGGATTGTCCGCCACTTAGGCGGAGCGATCGACATTCCCGTTCGTTTCACCCCTGTTTATTTGTCTGACTATACCGACCACGACCCGGCGTCAACGTGAGAGCGCCGCCGCTCGACAAGGTCGGCAAGCCGTGTTTTCCAATTGAACGCACAACAAAAACTTCGCCGAAAGTTGTCGGACGATAGGTCGCGCGGGAGGCGTCCATGGACTCGAAAAATCCGCTCGCCAAGGCGGGATCCGGTATCCGCCGCCGGGCCCTGCTGGCCGCTTCGCTCGCTCTGCCCTGGCTTCCGGACGCGGCCCGGGCGGCTGATTCCCTGGCCTTCCGCGCCCTGGCGCCCACCCCGCCTATGGGCTGGAACAGCTGGGACAGCTTCGCCACCACCCTGACCGAGGACCAGGCGATCGCCAACGCCCAGGTCATGGCCAAGGTGCTGCTGCCGCACGGCTACGACGTCTTCACGGTGGACATCCAGTGGTACGAACCGGGCGCGACCGGCTTCGACTACCGCCAGGACGCGCACCTGGAACTCGATCCGTGGGGCCGCCTGCTGCCGGCGGTCAACCGCTTCCCATCCTCGGCGAACAGCGCCGGGTTCAAGCCGCTGGGCGACCGGCTGCACGCCCTGGGCCTGAAGTTCGGCATCCACCTGATGCGCGGCGCGCCTCGCCAGGCGGCGGATCGAAACCTGCCGGTGCTGGGGACGGACGTCCGCATCGGCGACATCGTCGACCGGAGCAGCACCTGCCCCTGGAACCCGGACATGTACGGCGTCGACATGAGGAAGCCCGGCGCCCAGGCCTATTACGACAGCGTCTTCAAGCTGCTGGCCGCCTGGGGCGTCGACTACGTCAAGGTCGACGACATGAGCCGGCCCTATCACGACCACGCGCCCGAGATCGAAGCGGTGCGCAAGGCCATCGACGCCAGCGGCCGGCCGATGGTGCTGAGCCTGTCGCCCGGCGAGACGCCGCTGGACGCCGCGGCCCACGTCCAGCGCCACGCCAACCTCTGGCGGATCAGCGACGACTTCTGGGACCAGTGGCCGCTGCTGCTGGAGCAGTTCGGCCGGCTGGAGCGCTGGAACCCCTATCGCCTCCCCGGCTGCTGGCCCGACGCCGACATGCTGCCGCTGGGCGTGCTGGACCTGGGCAAGCGGACCACCCGCTTCACCCCCGATGAGCAGCGCACGATGATGACCCTGTGGTCGATCGCCCGCTCGCCCCTGATCATGGGCGGCGACCTGCGCAAGCTGGATCCGGCGACCACCGCCCTGCTGACCAATGACGAGGTCCTGGCGGTGAACCAGCGGAGCACGGGGAACCGGCCGGTGATCAACGACGACCGGCAAGCGGCGTGGGCGGCGGAAGTCCCGGGTTCGAAGGCCCGCTATGTGGCGCTGTTCAACAAGACGGACGGCGAGGCGGCGGTCGGCGTCGACCTCGCGTCGCTGGGTCTGAAAGGCCGCGCGGCGGTGCGGGACCTCTGGGCGCGGAAGGCCGACGGCGCGGCGGAGGGGCGGCTAGAGCGGACGCTGCCGGCGCACGGTTCGGGGCTGTATCGACTCGGCTAGTCAAAATCCGCTCATCCCGGCGAATGCCGGGATGAGCGGTGCTTTGAGGCGTGAGACAGTAAGCGAACCTAGTCCGCGATCGAGGCCCGCGTGTCCTCCAGCGCCAGGCCGACCAGCCGCTCCATCGCCTGCCGCGCCTGGTCCGGGCGGCTGGCCGCGATGGCGTCGAACACCTTCCAGTGGTCGGGCATCGGGTCGCGGGGCAGCTCGCGCTTGCGCTGCTTGAAGATCGTGGTCCAGCGGACGGCCGCGCCGATGCTGCTGCTGAGCGTGAACAGCGGCGCGTTGCCGGTGGCTTCCAGCACGGTGTCGTGGAAGTCGCGGTCGGCGGCCTGGCCGGCCTCGGTGGCCAGGGTCTGGCTTTCCATCTGGATCAGCGCCTTGCGCATGCGTTCCAGCTGGCCGTCGTCGCGGCGCTCGGCGGCCAGGGCCGCGGCGGCCGGCTCGACGATCATCCGCAGCTCGTACAGGCCCTTGAGGAACTCCTCGCTGGGCTCGGACTCGAAGAACCAGGCCAGCACCTCGGGGTCCAGCAGGCTCCACCGGTTGCGCTCGGTGACCCGTGTGCCAGTCTTGGGACGGCTCTCGACCAGGCCCTTGGCGGCCAGGATGCGGATGGCCTCGCGATAGGCGCTGCGCGAGACCTGCAGCTGCTCGCTGGAATCGATCTCGTTGTTGAGGATGTCGCCCGGCTGGTACTGGCCGGAGACGATGGCCACCCCCAGGGTGCGCGCGATCGAGCCGTGGATTCGACTGGTGGCCGCCAGGCTGTCCCGCGCGAAATCCCCGTCGCTGGCCTTGTCCGTCTTCTTTCGCACGCGCGCTTCGCTCCCTGCCCAGCCGACGAACGAAGCCCCCTCCGCCCGCCGATCTCGACGCAGCGCGACACTAGCGAGACAGTTTGTCCGCCGACAAGGGATTTCGCAGGGGCTTCACCGATCATGGGTGTCCGATTTCCATCCTCAAAAGTATGACGATTGGCAAACGCCGACGCGACGCGGGTTTGCGCCGTTTCCGGCGCTGGGACAGCGCGCCGTCCGGTTCGGATCGCCGCCGGGAAACGCCCGATCCACGTTTGACAGCGCCTCGCAGATCGCTATTTGTCTGACTAAATAGCCAAACCCGCTGGGAGGTAACGACAGCCATGGTGCTGCGGTTCGTGCAACTGAAGGAACAGGGCGGGACGCGAATCCTCGCGGCGGTCAATGACGCGGGCCTGGCCCGCAAGGTCGAGGGCGTCGACACCCTGCTGGCCCTGGCCAACGCCGCCCTGGCGGCCGGCGCCACCCTGGCCGAGGCCGCACAGGCCACGCCGCTCGGCGCCGAGATCGACATCCCCGCCGCCCTAGCCGAGGGCCGGGTGCTGGCCCCGATCGACCATCCCGATCCCGCCCACCTGGTGCTGACCGGCACCGGCCTGACCCACCTCGGCTCGGCCGAGGGCCGCGACAAGATGCACAAGGCCGCCCAGGCGGGCGAGCAGCTGACCGACTCCATGCGGATGTTCCTGATGGGCGTCGAGGGCGGCAAGCCCGCCGCCGGCCAGGTCGGGGCCCAGCCGGAATGGTTCTACAAGGGCGACGGCTCGCACGTGGTCGGCCACGGCGCGGCCCTGACCTCGCCCGCCTTCGCCAAGGACGGCGGCGAGGAGCCCGAGATCGCCGGCGTCTACATCATCGGCCCCGACGGGACCCCGCACCGCCTGGGCTTCTGCCTGGCCAACGAGTTCTCCGACCACGTCATCGAGCGCGGCAACTATCTGTGGCTGGCCCACTCCAAGCTGCGCCAGGCGGCCCTAGGCCCGGAACTGCTGACGGGCGAGCTGCCCGCCGACGTGCGCGGCGCCAGCAAGATCCTGCGCGGCGGCCAGGTGGTCTGGGAGAAGCCCTTCCTGTCGGGCGAGGCGAACATGTCCCACACCATCGCCAATCTCGAGCACCACCACTTCAAGTACGACATCTTCCGCAAGCCGGGCGACGTGCACGTGCACTTCTTCGGCACGGCCACCCTGTCGTTCTCGGAAGGCTTCCAGACCCAGGTCGGCGACGTGTTCGAGATCGGCGCCGCGCCGTTCCTCTACCCGGTCAGCAATCCGCTGACCCAAGCCGAGGAGAAGCCGGTGACGGTGCGCCAGCTGTGACGCCGATCCGCCTGGCCCTGGTCGGCTTGGGCAAGATCGCCCGCGACCAGCACCTGCCCGCCATCGCCGCCGACGACCGGTTCGAACTGGCCGCCGTGGTCAGCCGCAACGCCGACCTCGACGGCGTCCCGCACTTCACGACCCTGGCCGAGCTGCTGGCCAGCGACGTGGCGGTCGACGCGGTGTCGCTGTGCACCCCGCCCCAGCCGCGCCACGCCCTGGCGCACCAGGCCCTGGCGGCCGGCAAGCACGTGATGCTGGAAAAGCCGCCGGGCGCGACGCTGAGCGAGGTCGAGGACCTGCGCCTGACCGCGGCCGAGCGCGGCCTGACCCTGCAGACCACCTGGCATTCGCGCTACGCCCAGGGCGTGGCCCCCGCCCGCGAATGGCTGGCCGACAAGACCATCAAGTCGGTCCGCATCGACTGGCGCGAGGACGTCCGCGTCTGGCATCCGGGCCAGACCTGGATCTGGGAGGCCGGCGGCCTGGGCGTGTTCGATCCAGGCATCAACGCCCTGTCGATCGCCACCGCCATCCTGCCCCGCCCCTTCTTCCTGACGGCCGCCACGCTGCACGTGCCGGAAAACTGCCAGTCGCCGATCCAGGCCGAGCTGGACTTCGTGGACGCCGCCGGCGCGCCGGTAAGGGCCGAGTTCGACTTCCTGCAGACCGGTCCGCAAAGCTGGGACATCGCGGTCGAGGTCGAAGACAAAGATACCGGTAACAAAGTGTTGAAGCTGTCGCACGGCGGCGCCAAGTTGTGGCTCGACGACGTCCTGCTTCGCGAGGGGCCGGACGCCGAATATGCCGGCCTCTATGACGCTTTCGCGCGCTTGGTGGTCGACGCCGCCAGCGACGTCGACGTCAGCCCGTTACGCCATGTCGCCGACGCCTTCCTGCTGGGGCGACGGGTCGTCGCTCCGGCGTTCATTGAATAGAGAGATCGACATGGCCGAAGCCGCGCTGCGGGCCCTGAACCCCGCCACCAACGAACACTTCGGCCGCAGCTTCCCGGAGCCTAGCGCGGAGCAGATCGAATCCGTCGTCGCCGCCGCCGCGGCCGCCTTCGACACCTATCGCGAGACCGACCTGGAAACCCGCGCCGCCTTCCTCGAGGGGATCGCCGCCGAGATCGAGGCGCTGGGCGACGAGCTGATCGAGACCGCCGTGGCCGAGACCGGCCTGCCCGCGGCCCGCATCACCGGCGAGCGCGGCCGCACCTGCGGCCAGCTGCGGCTGTTCGCCCAGGTCGTCCGGCGCGGGGACTGGATCGGCGCCCGGATCGACCCGGCCATGCCGGACCGCACGCCCCTGCCCCGCGCCGACCTGCGCCAGCGCTTCATCCCGCTGGGCCCCGTGGTGGTGTTCGGCGCGTCGAACTTCCCCCTGGCCTTCTCGACGGCCGGCGGCGACACGGCCTCGGCCCTGGCGGCCGGCTGCCCGGTGATCGTCAAGGGCCACTCGGCCCACCCCAACACCGGCTTCCTGGTGGGTACAGCCGTCGAGAAGGCGGTCAAGGCCGCCGGCCTGCCCGCCGGCGTCTTCGCCATGCTGATCGGCCAGCAGCGCACTCTGGGCGCCGGCCTGGTCGCCGACCCGCGCGTCAAGGCCGTGGGCTTCACCGGTTCGCGCGCCGGCGGCACGGCCTTCATGCGGATCGCCGCCAACCGCCCCGAGCCGATCCCGGTCTTCGCCGAGATGAGCAGCGTCAATCCGGTGCTGCTGCTGCCCGCCGCCCTGTCGGCCCGCGCCGAGGCCCTGGGCGCGGCCTTCATCGGCTCGCTGACCATGGGCGCCGGCCAGTTCTGCACCAATCCCGGCCTGGTCTTCGTCCTGGCCGGCCCGGACGCCGACCGCTTCGAGACCGCCGCCGTCGAGACGCTCAAGGGCGCCCAGCCCCACGTCATGCTGACCCCCGGCATCTTCGGCGCCTACGAGCAGGGCGTGGACGCGCTGGTCGACCATCCGGGCGTCAAGCTGCTGGCCCGCGGCTGCGTCGGCGACGGCGTCAACCAGGCGGTCGGCGCGCTGTTCTCGACCGACGCCGAGACCTTCCTGCGCGACCCGGTGCTGAGCCACGAGGTGTTCGGCTCGTCGTCGCTGATCGTGCGGTTCTCGGACGTGGTGCAGCTGGCCACCGCCCTGGAAGGGCTGGAAGGTCAGCTGACCGCCACCCTGCAGATGGACGCCTCGAACCCCGGCGACATCGAGGCCGCGCGCCGCCTGCTGCCGATCCTGGAACGCAAGGCCGGCCGCATCCTGGCCAACGGCTGGCCGACCGGCGTGGAGGTCTCCAACGCCATGGTCCACGGCGGTCCGTATCCGGCCACCTCGGACCCGCGCGGCACCTCGGTGGGCACCCGCGCCATCGAGCGCTTCCTGCGCCCGGTCTGCTACCAGGACATCCCCGACGTCCTGCTGCCGGCGGCCCTGAAGGCCGACAACCCGCTGGGCGTGCGCCGCGCGCTGGACGGGGTGCTCTAAGGACTGCGATCGGGGACAGGTGCATGCGCCTGCCCCGGCAGCATCTATAGTCCGACAATTATAAACGCCCTGCCGCGCTTGCCGTGCGGCAGGGCGTTTTGATTCCTCCGCGACCCCATATTTCGCCTTGCGCACCGGTGAAATCGCCGTTATCCCGCTTTTGTCTGAGTAAATAACTCAGACAAAACCAGCCCCCACCAAAGGCGGGCGGAAACAAGAGCGCCCAGGCGCCGTGATCGGGAAGAGACGACGGCGTCCCGCCACCCTTCCGTCACGCGTCGCGGGCCGACCGGGGAGTGGATGCGTGGCGCGCGTGCGGCTTGATCATCTCGGCAAGAGCTTCGGCGCGACCGCCGTGCTCGACGACGTGTCGCTCGACATCGCCTCCGGCGAGTTCATCGCCTTCCTCGGCCCGTCGGGCTGCGGCAAGTCCACCCTGCTGCGGATGATCGCCGGGCTGGAGACCGTGGAGACAGGCCAGATCCACATCGGCGATCGCCGCGTCGACGCCCTGGCGCCGGGCGACCGGGGCGTGGCCATGGTGTTCCAGCACTACGCCCTCTACCCCCACATGACGATCTTCGAGAACATGGCCTTCGGCCTGCGCAACGCGAAGGTCCCCAAGGCCGAGATCGAGACCCGCGTGGCCGAGGCGGCCCGCATCCTGGAGATCGAGCGCTTCCTGCAGCAGAAGCCCGGCCAGCTGTCGGGCGGCCAGCGCCAGCGCGTCGCCATCGGCCGGGCCATCGTCAAGAAGCCGGACCTGTTCCTGTTCGACGAGCCGCTGTCGAACCTGGACGCCGCCCTGCGCATGCGCACCCGGCTGGAGCTGGCCCAACTGCGCCGCCGGGTCCAGGCGACGATGATCCTGGTCACCCACGACCAGGTCGAGGCCATGACCCTGGCCGACCGCATCGTGGTGATGAGCGACCGCCGCATCCAGCAGGTCGGGACGCCGATGGAGATCTACGCCCGCCCCGCCAACCGGTTCGTCGCCACCTTCGTGGGCTCGCCGCCGATGAGCTTCCTGGACACGACGCTGGGCGAAGGCGCGGGCGGCCTGGCCCGCGCGACCCTGGCCGGCGGCGCGGCCGTCGACACCGAGGTCCCGCTGGCCGCCCTGCCCGCCGGCGCCGGCTGGCGTCTGGGCCTGCGGGCCGAGGCCGTGAAGGTCGTCGCCCCCGGCGCGGGCCTGGTCGACGCCAAGGTCGAGTTCGTCGAGCGTCTGGGCGACCGCACCCTGGTCTACCTCCGCCTGGCCGACGGATCGGCCATCACCGCCGAGGACGCCGGGACCAGCCGCGCGGCCATGGGCGACGCGGTCGGCCTGGCCCTGGACGGCCCGGTCCACCTGTTCGACGCCGACGACCGCGCCCACTACGGGCCGCCGGCATGAGCGCCGCTTCGCCCCGCAGGAGTTCCTGGACCAACGGGCTGTTCGTGACGCCGTATCTGGTCGTCTACCTGGTCCTGCTGCTCTATCCGCTGCTGGCCGGCGTGTGGCTGAGCCTGCACAAGGCCGACCTGTTCGGCGGCGAGGCGTTCGTCGGGCTCGAGAACTTCGGCCGGCTGCTGCGCGATACGGTCTTCCTGCAGGCGGTGCGCAACACCTTCTACTTCGTGCTGCTGACCGTGCCGCCCCTGGCGGTCATCGCCCTGGGGCTGGCCATCGCCCTGAACCGCCCCACCCGCGCGGCGGCCTTCTTCCGGGGCGTGTTCTTCAGCTCGTCGGTGCTGTCGGTGACGATCGTGACCCTGATCTGGCGGCTTGTGCTGATCCCCGACGGCGGGCTGATCGCCAACGTCCTGCACATGGCCGGCAAGCCGCCGATCCCGCTGCTCAGCCATCCCGACCTGGTGCTGCCGGCCATCGCCCTGACCACGGTCTGGTGGTGCCTGGGCCTGCCGATGATGCTGTACCTGGCCGCCCTGCAGCAGGTGCCGGCCGAGCTCTACGAGGCCGCCGCCCTGGATCGCGCCAGCCGCTGGAAGACCCTGACCCGCATCACCCTGCCCTCGATCCGCCGAACCCTGGTGCTGGTGGTGATCATCCAGTGCGTGCTGCAGTTCCAGCTGTTCGGCCAGGCCCAGCTGCTGACCCAGGGCGGTCCCAACGGCGCCTCGCGGCCGATCGTGCTGTTCATCTACGAGGTCGGCTTCCGGCGCTGGGACATCGGCTACGCGGCCGCCGCGTCCGAGATCCTGTTCGGCCTGATCCTGATCGCCACCGTCCTGCAGTACGTGACCACGCGCGAGAAGGAGGCGGTCCGATGAGCGCCCTCGACCGCGCCGCCGGGCGCAATCCCTGGATCGACCGCCTGGGCTGGGCCGCCCTGATCCTGGCCGCCCTGGTCATGGTGGCGCCGCTGCTGTGGACGGTGGGCCTGTCGCTGAAGGCCAACGGCGAGCTGCTGCGCGACACCGCCTCGGTGTTCCGCGGGCCCTACACCCTGGAGAACTACGGCTCGATCCTGGCGCGGCCGGCGGCGTTCCGCTGGCTAGCCAACAGCCTGCTGGTCTCGCTGTGCACCACCGCCGGCGTGCTGGCCCTGTCGTCCCTGGCCGGCTACGGCTTCGCACGGCTGGAGTTCCCGGGCCGCAAGTGGCTGTTCGCCCTGGTGCTGTTCGGCCTGGCCGTGCCCGAGCAGTCGGTGATCATCACCCGCCACCAGCTCTTCAGCGCCCTGCACCTGCACAACACCTATCCCGGCCTGATCCTGCCCGGCCTGGCCGCGCCGTTCGGGGTGTTCCTGATGACCCAGTACTTCAAGGCCATCCCGGTCGAGCTGGACGAGGCGGCCATGCTGGACGGGGCCAGTCGCCGGCAGGTGTTCTGGAAGGTGTTGCTGCCCCTGACCCTGCCCGCCCAGGCGACCCTGGGCATCTTCACCTTCCTGTCGTCGTGGAACGACTACTGGTGGCCGCTGATCTCGGCCACGCGCAGCGAGATGTTCACCCTGACGGTGGGCGTGGCCAGTTCGCAGATCAACTTCGCCCAGACCAGCGGCCTGGGCTTCCTGATGGCCCAGGCGGTGTTCGCCAGCGCGCCCATCCTGGTCGTCTACGTGTTCTTCCAGAAGTACATCGTGCGGGCGGTGTCGGGAGCGGCGGTGCGATGAGAGCCCTTCCGCGCCTGGCCCTGATCGCCGCCGCCGCGCTCAGCCTGTTCGGCTGCTCCAGGCCGCACGACGACGTCACCCGGATCACCGTCCAGCGCATCTTCGGCGAGTGCCGCTCGGCCGGGGCCGGGGCGCGCAACCCCGACGGCGAGTGCGAGATCATCACCGGCCTCCTGGACCAGTTCCAGCGCGAGAACCCGGACATCAGGCTGAAGGTCAACATCGCCGCCTGGCCCGGCTACGACCAGTTGTCGGCCCAGTTCGCGGCCGGCGATCCGCCCGACCTGGTGACCATGCACATGTCGGCGATCTCGGACTACCAGTCGCGCGGCCTGATCGAGCCGATGGGGCCGGGGCTGGAAAGCGTCGGGGTCGATCCCGCCGCCTTCACCCGCGCCGCCCGCGAGGGCGTGACCAAGAACGGCCAGGTCTGGGGCCTGCCCTTCGACAACTGGGCGCCGCTCTGGCACATCAACCTGGGCCAGTTCCGCCAGGCGGGGTTGGTCAGGGACGGCCAGCCGGTGCTACCGGCCAGCGCTGACGAACTGCTGGCCCAGGCCCGCCAGTTCAAGGCCGCCACCGGCAAGCCCTACCTGGTCCTGGCCATGGCCAACGAGACGGCCAGCTATACCCGCAATCTCTACACCTACCTGATGACCCAGGACGCGGTGTTCTTCACCGATCCCAAGCACATCAAGCTGACCACGCCCGAAGCCCACCGGATCATGGCCTTGTTCAAGCAGATGTACGACGAGGGCCTGACCACCAAGGACCAGGACTATCCGGCCGCCACCAGCGGCTTCATGAACGGCGACGGCGGGGTCTATCTGGTCGGCACCTGGATGATCGGCACGTTCGAGGCGGAGTCGCACACGCCCGGACGCCCCCTGGCCGACGGCTACGCGGTCGTGCCCTATCCGCGCCTGTTCGGGACCAAGGACGCCGCCTTCGTCGACGGCCACGCCTGGGTCGTGCCGCATCGCGATCGGACGCCGGCGCAGCGCGCCGCCGTCTATCGCCTGGTCAAGTTCCTGGCCGACCACGACTACGACTGGTCGCGCACCGGCCACTTGCCGTCGATGCAGGCGGTGATCGACAGCCCGCGCTTCAAGGCCCTGCCCCATCGCCAGGCCATCGCGCCGCTGGCGACCATCGGCCAGACCCTGCCGCCGCAGGTGCAGCGCCAGTTCGCGATCCAGGACATCATCGGCGACGAGATGGCCAGCGCCATCACCGGCCGCAAACCCATCGACACCGCCCTCGCCGACGCCGAGCACCGCGTCAACGACCTGCTGTTCCACCTTCTCTAGATCCGTGAGCCGATCATGCTGACCGCCAAGATCATCGCCGACGCCGACTTCGTGGTGGCCCCGCTGGACCGCCGGATCTTCGGCACCTTCGTCGAGCACATGGGCCGCTGCGTCTATGGCGGCATCTATGAGCCGGGGCATCCCACCGCGACGCCCGAGGGCTTCCGCCAGGACGTGCTGGACCTGACCAAGGAGCTGGGCGTCACCATCGTCCGCTATCCGGGCGGCAACTTCCTGTCAGGCTACAACTGGGAAGACGGCGTCGGTCCGAAGGAAGATCGTCCTGTCCGCCTGGACCTGGCCTGGCACTCGACCGAGACCAACCAGTTCGGGACCAACGAATTCATCACCTGGTGCCGCAAGGCGGACCTCGAGCCGATGTTCGCCGTGAACACCGGCACGCGCGGCGCCGACGAGGCCCGCCACTTCCTCGAATACTGCAACCATCCGGGCGGCACCTACTATTCCGACCTGCGCCGCGCGCACGGCTACGAGCAGCCGCACGGCATCAAGTTCTGGTGCATCGGCAACGAGATGGACGGCCCCTGGCAGATCTGCGCCAAGACCTCGGCCGAGTACGGGCGCATCGCCCAGGAGACCGGCAAGGTGATGAAGTGGGTCGATCCCACCATCGAGCTGACCGCCTGCGGCTCGTCCCAGCGCGCCATGCCCACCTACGGCAAGTGGGAGTACGAGGTGCTAAACCAGTGCTTCGACCAGGTCGATTACATCTCGCTGCACCACTACTGCCGCAACGACGCCGACGACATCCACGAGTTCCTGGCCACCATCGACGACCTGGACCACTTCATCCGCGAGGTGGCTGCGATCGCCGACGCCGTAGCGGCCAACCGCCGCTCCAAGAAGCAGATCATGCTGTCGCTAGACGAATGGAACGTCTGGTACAAGGCCAGCGGCCCCGACGACCTGAAGAAGCCCGGCTGGCCCGAGGCCCCGCCGCTGATCGAGGAGGTCTACAATCACGAGGACGCCCTCGTGGTCGGCGGCTGCCTGATCGTGATGATGAACAACGCCGACCGCCTGAAGGCCGGCTGCCTGGCCCAGCTGGTCAATGTGATCGGCCCGATCATGACGCAGACCGGCGGCCCGGCCTGGCGCCAGACCATCTTCCACCCGTTCGCCGAAGCCGCCCGCTATGGCCGCGGCCAGGTGCTGAAGCTGAAGGTCGAGACGGGCACGTTCCCGACCAAGGCCCACGGCGAGGTCCCCACCCTGCTGTCGACGATCGTCCACGATCCGGAAACCGGCGCGGTGACGGTGTTCGCCCTGAACCGCAGCACGACCGACGACCTGGAGCTGTCGGTCGACCTGCGCGGCGTCGGCGACCTGGCCCTGGCCTCGGCCAGCCAGCTGCACGATCCGGACCTGAAGCGGACCAACACCAAGGACCAGCCCGACGCGGTGTCGCCCAAACCCAACGACACGGTCCGCCTGGCGGACGGCCGCCTGACCGGGGTGCTGAAGCGGCAATCCTGGAACGTGGTGGCCCTGACCCGCGCCTGATCAGGTCGTCAGGACATTTCCACTATATTTGTCAGACCACTAAAGACGGACAATTCGAGCCTATCCCCGATCAAACTACCGCGCGGCCGCTCCCCACCCGGAGCGGCCGTTGTCGTTTTCGCCGCTCATACCGGCGATTACGCCGAAACTGGCGGCTTCACGGGCGCGGTTCACGCCTATGGCTTTTGTACGACTAAAGTGACAGTTGCTCTTGCGTGCCAGATATTTGTCAGACAAGATCGTTGTTATCCAGAACCCTTCGCGACGACGAAGGGGCGCGATGACTTGGGAGGGAATGATCATGACAACCGGCGCCCGGAATCCCGTGCGGCGCGCGCGAAGCGCGCACAAAACTCTGCTGATATCCGCGGCCTCGGCCCTGACCCTGCTGGGCGCCGCGCCCGCCCTGGCCCAGACGGCCGCGCAGAAGGACGACCAGACGGTCGACGAGATCGTAGTCACCGGCCAGCGCCAGGCCGCCCAGAGCGCTCAGCAGATCAAGAAGAACAACGACCTGGTCGTCGACTCGATCGTCGCCGAGGACGTGGGCAAGCTGCCCGACAACAACGTCGCCGACGCCCTGGCCCGCGTGACCGGCATCCAGGTCCGCCGCGACTCCGGCGAGGCCAACTCGGTGCTGATCCGCGGCCTGCCCAACCTGGTCACCCTGCTGAACGGCCGCGAGGTGTTCACCACCACCGGCCGCTACATCGCCCTGGCCGACATCCCCGCCAACATGCTGCAGCGGGTCGACGTCTATAAGAGCGCCGCGGCCGACCAGATCGAAGGCGGCATCGCCGGCGCGATCGACGTGCGCACCCGCCGGCCGTTCGACTTCTCGGGCGCCCAGTTCAACGCCTTCGGCCACGCGGTCTATTCCGACAAGGCCGAGAAGTGGAACCCGGACTTCGGCGCCACCGCCTCGGACCGCTGGGAGACCGGCGCCGGCGAGTTCGGCGCCCTGATCGGCGTGTCATTCATGGAGCGCGACTACCACGAGGAGCGGGCCTTCAACGTCCGGCCCGATCCGAAGACGGACTGCGGCAACGGCACCAAGAGCCGGACCTGCGGCTCGTTCAACGCCGCCCACCCCGCGCCGCAGGACGACGTCCAGGGTCCGTTCGTGATGGGCTACATCCCGATCGCCGGCGATCGCAAACGCCAGGCGGCCAACTTCGCCCTGCAATGGCGGCCGGACGACACCAGCGAGCTCTACTTCGAAGGCTTCGTCACCGACTACAAGAACGTGTTTGAACTGGACTTCCTGGTGGGCTTGCCCTGGCTGGGCGACGGCAACCTGTCGGCCACGGTGTTCCCGGGCACCAACCAGCTGAAGACGCTGACCAACCACAACGTCTTCACGATCATGTCGACCCAGGCCAACGACCAGCACTCCAACACCAACCAGTTCTCGGCCGGCGGCTACAAGGAGCTGGGCAGCTTCAAGCTGTCGACCGACCTGTCGGTGACCAACTCGTACTTCACGTACGAGAACCCGATCATGGACACCTCGACCATCGTGCCCCTGGTGCAGGTCGACACCAGCCACGACGGCACCGCCCAGCTGAACTACAACAGCCCGGGCTACGACATCACCAATCCGTCGGCCTATACGATCGAGAACTGGTTCGACAACTACGGCAAGCAGACCGGCGGCTCGGTCGATTGGCGGGCCGACGTCGTCTACACCGCGCCTTCCGACGAGTTCATCCGCGAGATCAGCGCCGGCGTCCGCTACGCCGACCGCAGCGCCGAGTCCAACCAGTCGTACGGCGGCGCGGCCTATCCGTTCACCCACACCTCGGTCAGCACCCTGCCGGGCCTGAACGGCGTGTCCGAGCCGATGGCCGGCGGCGGTCCGGACTACATCACCACCCAGTGGTACACGCCCAGCGCCTCGTACCTGCTGAGCAACACCGACAAGGTGCGGGCCCAGACCGCCCTGCTCTACGACCGCAACGTCACCAGCGCCGCCGAGTTCGCCCTGCGCAACGACCCGGTCACGGGCAAGCGCCGGATCGACCCGGGCATGTACTTCTCGGATGTCGAGAAGACCTATGCCGGCTACGTGCAGTCCAAGATCGGCGGCGACATGGGCAGCGTCCCCTGGAGCGGCGTGGTCGGCCTGCGCCTGGTGCGCACCGAACAGACCCTGGGCGGCAACAACGTCGACACCGCCACCTCGATCCTGAGGTACACCCCGACCACCAAGAAGAACTCGTCGGTCGATCTGCTGCCCAGCGCGAACCTGCGGTTCGACGTGCGGCCCGACCTGGTGGCCCGCCTGTCGGTGGGCCGCACGGTCACGCGGCCGGACTTCGCCCAGCTGAACCCGGGCGTCTCGCTGTCGACGGTGGCCTCGAACACCACCTTCCTGTCGGGCTCGGGCGGCAACCCGAACCTCAAGCCGGTGACGTCCGACAGCCTCGACACCTCGCTGGAATGGTACTTCGCCCCGGACGGCTTCCTGACGGTCGCCTACTTCCACCGCAACATCGACGGCTATGTGGAGACCACCTCGGCCAACGAGGTGATCAACGGCACCACCTACATCATGACCCGGCCCAGCAACTCCGGGAAGGACAAGCTGGACGGCGTCGAGGTGGGCTACCAGCAGTTCTACGACTTCCTGCCGGGCCCGCTCAGCGGCCTCGGCCTGCAGGCCAACCTCACCTTCATGGACGGCTCGATGGAGAACGGCGTCACCGGGGTGAAGACCGATTTCCGGGGCCTGTCGAAGTGGTCGTACAACGTAGCCGCCCTCTACGAGAAGGGTCCGATCTCGGGTCGCCTGGCCTACAACTGGCGCCAGCACTTCCTGGACACGCCCAACTTCGAGAACAGCGGCTTCGACCTGATCGCCGACGACACCGCCCAGCTGGACGGCAGCCTGTCGTACAAGATCGGCGACAAGATCACCCTGACCCTGGAAGGCGTGAATCTGCTCGACACCGAGTTCAAGGACTACTTCACCGACAAGCACCTGTATCCGCGCGACACCCGTCGCTACGACCGCCAGGTCCTGCTCGGCTTCCGCTGGAAGATGTAAGACCCGCCCGCCCGGTTCCGTTGGAGCCGGGCGGGTCCGTTTTCGCGCCGGAGTTCGTGATGCTGACCCGCAGACACGCCCTGGCCGGAGCCCTGAGCGCGACCCTCCCCGGGATCGCCGCCGCCCAGGCCTCCGCCCAAACGACCGCAAGCCTCAACGACCGGATGACCGGCGACCTGTCTCCCGTCCACGACCCCTGCATCATCAAGCAGGGCGCGACCTATCACCTGTTCTGCACCAGCCAGGCCAACCAGCCGCCCGGCCTGATCCACTGGCGCACCTCGCCCGACCTGGTCACCTGGACCCTGGCCGGCGCCGTCATGCCCGCCCTGCCCGACTGGGCGCAGAAGGAGGTGCCCGGCACGCACGGCGCCTGGGCGCCCGACATCAGCCTGATCAACGGCCGCTACCACCTCTATTACGCGCTCTCGACCTTCGGGAAGAACCGCTCGGTCATCGCCCTGCAGACCACCGCGACGCTGGACCGGTCCGACCCGGCCTTCGGCTGGCGCGACGAGGGCGTGGTGCTGGCGTCGAAGTCGGGCGACGACTTCAACGCCATCGACGCCAACATCGTCACCGGCCCGGACGGCCGCGTGTGGATGAGCCTGGGCAGTTTCTGGACCGGCCTGAAGCTGGTCGAGATCGACCCAGCGACCGGCAAGCCCAAGGCCGGGGCCGAACTGACGTCCATCGCCGCCCGTCCCCATCCCGACGCCATCGAGGCGCCCTACATCGTCCAGCGCGACGGCTGGTTCTACCTGTTCGCCTCGTTCGACTTCTGCTGCCGCGGCGCCGACAGCAGCTACTACACCGTGGTGGGCCGTTCGAAGGCCGTGGCCGGCCCCTATGTCGACCGCCTCGGCAAGCCGATGCTGAAGGGCGGCGGCTTCATCGTGCTGCACGCCGACCTCGATCCGGCCAAGCGCTTCAAGGGTCCCGGCCACGTGGCCGTGCTGCGCGACGGGGCCCGCGACTACATCGTCTACCACGCCTACGACGCCAAGACGGGCGGCGTCCCCACCCTCCGCATCCAGCGCCTGGCCTGGACCGACGACGGCTGGCCCGTGGCCGTTTAGCGCTTTTCCCCGCCCAAGGCCGGCCTCGACTGCGCCGTTCCGGACACGCTCCGGGACGGCGCCTTTTCTTTCCGCCCGGGCTCGCCCCCAACCTCGATTGCACCGGTCGAATTTGTCAGACTATATGGACACCAAGCCGCCCTCAGAGCCGCTCCGACCGTTGGAACGAGGAAACCCATGAAGACTTCAGGCCGCAAGCTGACCGGCGCCCTCCTGGCCGCCACCGCCATCGCCGTCCCGGGCGGAGCCTTCGCGGCCGACTACGCCCGCGCCTCGTTCGGCAAGACGCCCGACGGCGTCGAGGTCGAGGCCATAACCCTGACAAACGGCAAGGGCGTCAGCGCCACCGTGATCACCTACGGCGCCACCCTGCAGTCGCTGGTCGCGCCCGGCCGCGACGGGACCAAGGCCGACATCGCCCTGGGCTTCAAGGACGCCGAGGCCTACGTGAAGAACGCCAGCTATTTCGGCGCCTCGGTCGGCCGGTTCGCCAACCGCATCGGCAAGGGCAAGTTCACGCTGGACGGCAAGACCTACCAGCTGGCGCTGAACAACAACGGCGTCGCCGCCCTGCACGGCGGGGTGAAGGGCTTCGACAAGCAAGTCTGGAAGGTGAGCGACATCAAGCGCGGCCCCGTCGCCTCGGTCACCTTCACCCACGTCAGCCCCGACGGCGAGGAAGGCTATCCCGGCACGCTGACGGCCACGGCGACCTACGCCCTGGACGAGAACAACAACCTGACGATCACCTACGGCGCCACGACCGACAAGCCGACCATCGTCAACATCACCAACCACGCCCTGTTCAACGTGGCGGGCGAAGGCTCGGCCGAGGGCGCGATGGGCAATGTCCTGACCCTGGCCTCGGATGGCTACACACCGGTGGACGGCGAGCTGATCCCGACCGGCGAGATCACCCCCGTGGCCGGCACCCCGTTCGACTTCCGCAAGCCCACCGTGGTGGGCGAGCGTCTCCGCGACGCCCGCGACCCGCAGATCGTCGTCGGCCGCGGCTACGACCACAACATGGTGCTGACGGGCAAGTCGGGCGGCGCCCCGCGCCTGGCCGCGCGCCTGGCCGATCCCAAGAGCGGCCGCGTGCTGGAGATCCTCAGCGACCAGCCGGGCATCCAGTTCTACACCGGCAACTTCATCGACGGCACGATGGTGGGCAAGAGCGGCAAGATCTATCGCCAGGGCGACGGCATCGCCCTGGAGCCCCAGCACTTCCCCGACGCCCCCAACAAGCCGGCCTTCGCCTCGGTGCGGCTGGACCCGGGCCAGACCTACAGCAACACCATGGTGTTCAGGCTGACGACGGACGGGAAGAAGTAGGCGTCTCCAAGGCGCATGACCTCGGAGGGCATTGCGGGCGGTCGTGGAAGTCTGTTTTCCTCACGGCATGCCCGCCGCCTTCTCCATCCGGCCCGTCCGCACCGATCAGGACCTGGCGGCGGTCGTCGCGCTGTTCGAGGACTATGTCGCCGGCCTGACCGTCGACCTGGGTTACCAGGACTTCAGCGGCGAGCTGGCCGGGCTGCCCGGCAAGTACGCCCCGCCGAGAGGTGAGCTGCTGCTGGCCCGGGACGCGGCGGGCGCGCCGCTCGGTTGCGTGGGCCTGCGCCCCCTTTCCGACGACTGCTGCGAGATGAAGCGCCTCTACCTGCTGCCGGCGGCGCGCGGCTTGGGCCTGGGCAGGGCCATGACCGAGGCGGTGATCGAGACCGCCCGCGCCCTCGGCTACGGCGAGCTGCGGCTCGACACCCTGCCCAGCATGACCACCGCCATGGGGCTGTACGACGCCATGGGCTTCGAGCGCACCGCCCCCTACTACGCCCCGACGCCGGACGGCACGGTGTTCATGCGGCTGAAGCTCTGACCGCGATTAGGTCCTTTTCGCCACCAGTGAAGCGCCCCCCAGGCGGATAATCCTGGCGGCGTATCCGGCCTATCGGTGAGCTGCGGCGGACCGTCCGTCGCGCGACGGAGCGCCGAGCATGAACGTCCTCTACGCCACACAGGCCACCGCCCTGGGCGGACGCGACGGCTGGGCCGCCAGCGTCGACGGGGGGCTGAAGGTCAAGCTGGCCAAGCCTCGCGCGCTGGACGGCGCGGGCGGCGGCGCCACGCCCGAGCACCTGTTCGCCGCCGCCTACGCCGCCTCCTTCCTGGAAGCCCTGCGCGCCGCCGCGCCCGAAACCGGCTCCGTGATCACCGACGACGCCAACGTCACGGTGACCGTCGGCGTCGGCCGTCCCGAAAGCGAGGACGGCCTGGCCCTGGACGTGTCCCTGGCCCTCGACCTGCCCGACGTCGACCGCGAGACCGCCCAGGTCCTGGCCCGTCGCGCCCACGACCTTTGCCCCTATTCCCGCGCCCTGCGTGACCGTCTCGAGCCCCGGGTCTCGATTGCCTGACTTTGCCGCGCTCCGCACCTTGAGCCCAACGCCACAAGGCGCTTCGATGGAGCGCCCCGCGACTCAGGGCCAGGGGAACGACCATGCCGCATATGCCGGATTTCGAGGCCTGGGCGATCTTCGCCAAGGTGGCCGACAAGGGCTCGTTCTCGCTGGCCGCCGAGGAATTGGGCCTGGCCAAGACCACCGTCTCGAAGGCCGTCACGCGGCTGGAGGAGCGGCTGCGCACGACGCTGCTGCACCGCACGACCCGCAAGCTGTCGCTGACCGAGAGCGGCCGCTCCTGCCTGGAGCGCGCCCTGCGCATCCTCAACGACGGCGAGGCGATCGAAGCCGAAATCCTTGAGGAGGCGGCGATTCCGCGCGGCCTCGTGCGCTTCGCCTCGACCGGCGCCTTTGGCGTGCGGACCCTGGCCCCGCTGATCCCCGAGTTCCTGAAGCGCTATCCGGAGATCGAGCTCGACTTCCACATCACCGACAACAAGGTCGACCTGATCGACGACGGCTACGATTTGATGATCACGATCGGCCAGCTCGCCGACTCGTCGCTGCGCGCTAGCCGCCTCTTCTCGCACCGGCTACCGGTGGTGGGCGCGCCGGCCTTGTTCGATCGATATGGCCGCCCTTCGCACCCGACCGACCTGCTGAAGATGCCGCTGATGATCTACACCCACGTGCGGGAAGCCCAGGAGTGGCGCTTCTTCCATCCCGTGCACGGCGAGCACCTGGTGATGGTGGACGGGGCGATCCGGGTGAACAACGGCCTGGCGGGTGTCCCGATCCTGCTGGCGGGCCTGGCCGCGACGCTCCAGCCGGAGGTCTATATCTGGGACGAGCTCAGGGACGGCCGGCTCGAGGAGGTCCTGACCGACTGGAGCCTGGTGCCCGTGCCCGTCCACATCCTCACCCCGCCGGGACGCGCTCGGCCGGCGCGCGTGCGGGTGCTGATCGAGTTCCTGCGTGAGCACTTCGCCAAGCAACCCTGGGCGCACGGCATCGAGACCTAGGGGCGGCCGACTAGGCTGCTTTGGGCAACAGTGAAGCGCCGCTTGGGTCGATTATCGCCGAACGCCGGCCCGTCTATCCCTGTCTCCAGGCAATCAAGCCGATCGGGAGTAGGGACATGGACGGGTTCAAGATTTCGGCGAGCGACCTGCTGGCGGGCGATTGGGACAGCGCCTCGCGGGCGCCGGCCAAGGACCTGGCGCGCGGCGGCCTGGCGCCCTGGCAGGTGCGCATGCTGAACGCCCATATCGACGCCAATCTCGACGGCGACATTCGGGTGGAGGACCTCGCGGCGCTGGTCCGGCTCAGCGTCAGCCACTTCGGTCGGGCCTTCAAGCAGAGCTTCGGCCGCTCGCCCCACGCCCATGTCATCGCCGAACGCATCGCCCGCGCCCAGGTCCTGATGCTGGAGACCGCCGAGCCCCTGGCCCAGATCGCCCTCGACGTCGGCCTGTCCGACCAGAGCCACCTGTCGCGCCTTTTCCGCCAGGCGACCGGGGACACGCCCTTCGCCTGGCGCCGCGCCCGCTGGAGCCCTGTCGGCGCCGGCGTGACCGTGCAATGACCGCGAAAAAGGCGCTGGACTGACCCAAGGGCGCCGGGTGTGGGATCGGTTCAAACAACCGTTCCGGAGGAGGACGCCATGCCCGAAGCCCTGATCATCGACGCCTGCCGCACGCCGCGCGGCATCGGCAAGGTCGGCAAGGGCGCCCTGGCCGACTTCCATCCCCAGCACCTGGCCGCCACGGTGCTGAAGGCTCTGGCCGAGCGCAACAACCTCAACACCGCCGAGGTCGACGACATCATCTGGGGCACCAGCACCCAGCGCGGCAAGCAGGGCGGCGACCTGGGCCGGATGGCCGCCCTCGACGCCGGCTACGACATCCGCGCCAGCGGCATGACCCTGGACCGCTTCTGCGGTTCGGGCATCACCACGGTGAACCTGGCGGCGGCCTCGATCATGTCGGGCATGGAGGACCTGGTCATCGCCGGCGGGACCGAGATGATGTCCTACACCGCCGCCACGGCCGACCGCAGCGCGCCGGGCCTGCTGGACAGCGGCAACACCCGCCTGCGCGCCAAGCATCCGCAGAGCCACCAGGGCGTCTGCGCCGACGCCATCGCCACGCTGGAGGGCATCCCGCGCTCGGCCCTGGACGAGCTGGCCCTGGTCAGCCAGCAGCGCGCCGACCAGGCGATCCGCGAGGGCCGCTTCGACCGCGCCCTGGTGCCGGTCTTCCATGACGACGGGACCCTGGCCCTGGACCGCGAGGAATTCCCGCGTCCCGAGACCACCCTGGAGGGCCTGGCCTCGCTGAAGCCCTCGTTCGCCCCGTTCGCGGCCGCGCCGATCGACGAGGCCGGCATGACCCTGGGCGGGCTGATCACCTCGGTCTATCCGGACCTGAAGATCGAGCACGTGCACCATGCCGGCAATTCGTCGGGCGTGGTCGACGGCGCCGCGGCCGTGCTGCTGGCCTCGCCGGCCTATGCGGCCAAGCACGGGCTGAAGGCCCGGGCCCGCATCGTGGCCATGGCCAATATGGGCGACAGCCCGACCCTGATGCTGAACGCCCCCGTCCCCGCCGCCCGCAAGGTGCTGGCCAAGGCCGGGCTGACGGTCGACGACATCGACCTGTGGGAGATCAACGAGGCCTTCGCCGTGGTGGCCGAGAAGTTCATCCGCGACCTGGCCCTCGACCGGAGCAAGGTCAACGTCAACGGCGGCGCCATGGCCCTGGGCCATCCGATCGGCGCCACCGGTTCGATCCTGGTGGGCACGATGCTGGACGAGCTGGAACGGACCGGCGGCCGCTATGGCCTGGTGACCATGTGCGCGGCCGGCGGCATGGCCCCGGCGGTGATCATCGAGCGGGTGTAAGGGGAACACCCAAGGATCACACCCTCAGCCCCCAACCGTTGTCATCCCGGAAGCCTCGCAGAGGCTGTCCGGGACCCAGGGGACTGGGCTGATGCCTTGCGGTTCACCTGGGTCCCGGACAAGCGCTGCGCGCTTTCCGGGATGACAACCGTTGGGGGGCGGCTGTAGCCCCTACCCCTTCGTCGCGCCCATCAGATTGTCGCGCAGCCGGGCCACCGAGGCCTGCAGCACCGGGAACGTCTCCTCGTTCAGTCCCGTGGCGTCGATCAGCGCATCGCCGGGATTGGCGTCGACCAGCTTGCGGCCGGCCGGGGTCAAGCTGAGCCGCACCTGCCGCTCGTCGGCCGGGTCGCGCCGCCGTTCGACATAACCCATCTGCTCCATCTTCTTGAGGATGGGCGTCAGGGTGTTGGACTCCAGGAACAGCTTCTCGCCCAGCGCGCCCACGGTCTGGCCGTCCTCGTCGGCCAGAGCCACCAGGGCGATATACTGGGTGTAGGTCAGGCCCAGCGCGTCCAGCAGGGGCTTGTAGGCGCGGCCGAAGGCCAGGTTCGCCGAATAGATCGCGAAACACAGGAACGTCGGCAGCTTGCGGTCGTCGCCGCCGGTCGGCGGGGTCTGGGCGGTCGTGGGCATTTGCGCCTCCAGGGCGGGGTTCGTTGCCCATCTATATAAATCGTATCCGATTAAATCGGAAGTGCTTGACTCGCTCCGGAGGTGCGACTAATTACATCGCATCCGATTTAAGCGGATACGATCAACAAACCCAGAAGGAGCTCTCCCATGACCGCCAAGGTTCTTTTCACCGGCAAGACCCACACCACGGCCGGCGCCAACGGCGCGGCGCGCAGCGCCGACGGTTTCCTGGACATCAAGCTGCCCCAGCCCCACCCCGCCGCCGAGAACCTGTTCGGCGCGGCCTGGTCGGCCTGCTATCTGGGCGCGATCCAGCTGGCCGCCGGCCAACGCAAGATCGCCCTGACCGACCCGTCGGTCGACGCCGAGGTCGACCTGGTCAACGAAGCCGGCGCCTTCTTCCTGCAAGCCCGCCTCGCCGTCGGCCTGCCGGGCCTCGACCGCGACGTCGCCCAAGAGCTGATCGACGCCGCCCACGCGATCTGCCCGTACTCGAAGGCCGTGCACGGCAATATCGACGTCGTCACCACCCTGGCCTAAGCGCCTGACCTGACGAAAACGACTTGGGCCCGCGCGGACGACCGGCGGGCCCAAGTTCTTTCCGGAAATCCCGAACTCTAGGCGCGCTTCTTCGGCGCCTTCTTCGTGGACGCGTTCAGCGCCACGGCGGCGCGGATCAGCGCCTTGAACGCCGCCTCGTCGATCACCTCGCCTTGGCGGAAGTCGATCGCCCGCCGCGTGGCGCCCTCCAGGCTGGAATTGAACAGGCTTGAGGGGTCCTCCACCGACGCGCCCTTGGCGAAGGTGGTCTTGACGGCCGCCTTGTAGGTCTCGCCGGTGCAGATGATCCCGTCGTGCGACCACACGGGAATCCCCCACTTCCATTCCTCGACCACGTCGGGATCGGCCTCGTGGATCAGCTGGCGGATCTTGGCCAGGGCCTGGCCGCGCCAATCGCCGTCCAACGCCGCGATGGCCTTGTCGATCAGTTCGGACGGCGGGCCTTCCACCGGCCCGCCCATCTGCTTCTTCATCGCCTCACACCTCGTACTGGCGGTTCACATGCGTTCGCCGGGCAACCGGCTGGCTTGCTTCACCCAGTCGCTGAACCGGGCTTCGTCGACGGCCTCGTCTTCGTGGACGTGGAAATAGCGCACGTCCTTCTGCTTGGAGCCCACCGGCGGTGGGGGATCGAGCGCCGCGCCGCGGAAGAAGGCCACCTTGATGTAGCGGTCGTAGACATGGAAGCTGAGGAACCAGGTCTTCTCCTCGACCCCGTAGAAGGGCGAGTTCCACTTCACCGCCTTGCGCACGTCGGGGACGGCGGTGGTGATCAAGGCGTCCAGCTTGCGCCCGACCGCGCTCTTCCAGCCCGGCATCGCCGCGATATAGGCCTGGATCGGTCCCTCACCGTAGCCCTTGGCGATCTGCGGATTGCCGCCGGACAGCAGTTTCGGCTCGGTCATGGCGCCGGCTCCCTATCCTTCCGCGCGTCGTCGTCCCTTGGTGACGTACGGCAGCACGAACATGTACAGACCGCTGACCAGCAGCAAGATCAGCGGGACCAGGGCGAACAGCCCGACCCAGGCCGGGGGTTGCCCCTTGGTCATGACGATCATGTAGCCGACGACGCCCGCCGTGAAGACGATCGACAGCCAGCGATGGGTCTGGCGGATGAGGGTGTTGAAGTTCACGGGGTTCTCCCTTGTCTTTGCGGCAGCCATCCCGGATCGGCGCTTCGCGCCGTCCGGGACGACGACGAATTGGCGCTAGTCCAGCCGGTCCAGCAGCTGGTCGAGGTTGCCCAGGAACTGCTTCCAGCCGGCGTGGGCGCCGCCGTAGGCTTGCTTCTGGGTGGGGCTGAAGCCCGCCTGCTCGACGCGTAGATGCGTGCCCGTGGGCGTCGGGGTCAGGGTGAAGGTCACCACGCTCTGCAGGGCGTAGGCCGGGTCGGGATGCTCGTGGTTCCAGGTGTAGGACAGGGTCTTCTGCGGCTCGATCGCCAGGACCTCGCAGTCCAGCACCCCGCCCCACTCGCCGCGCAGCTGGAAGCCGTGGCCCACCTGGGGCTTGAAGTCGTTCTTCATCAGCCACTCCTCCATCAGGTGCGGCTGGGTCAGCGCGCGCCAGAGCTTCTCCGGGGGATGCGCGATGTCGCGTTCGACGACGACGGTGCGCGTTTCGGTCTCGGTGCTGGTCATTGGTCCATCCTGTTGAGCAGGTCTTCGAGGTTGTCGAACCGGGCTTCCCAGAACCCGGCCATGCGGCTTGTCCAATCGACCAACGGGGCCAGGGCGTTCAGCTGGGCGCTGTAGTGGGTCTGGCGGCCGTCCTGGCGGTCGCGCACCAGTCCGGCCTGCTTCAGCACGCCCAGATGCTTGGACACCGCCGGTTGGGACACCCCGGCGACGATCGTCAGGGCCCCCACCGTCTGTTCGCCGTCCAGGCACAGCCGCTCGAAGATCCCCCGTCGGGTGGGATCGGCGAGCGTTCTGAAGAGCACGTCGTGGGCGTCGGTCATGGCAACTCATAACCCGTTGGCTATGAGTTACGCATAACTGGCGAGTTATGGGTTCGTCAAGGGGGCGCCTGAAATCCTTCCCTCCCCCGTGTGGGGAGGGTGGCGGCGAAGCCGACAGGTGGGGGATCGGTGCGGGGTGTTGGACGGGGCGGAATTGCTGACTCAGCAAACCCCACCCGACCCTGGCTCCGCCAGGGGCCACCCTCCCCACAAGGGGGAGGGAAAGATCTAGGGTCGCGCGTAGTACGCCTCGACCAGCTGCCGATGCGGCGGCAGGTGTTTGAGCGCCTCGCGGCTGGCCTCGGCGACCTTGGCGAAGCTCTGCCTGGCGACCGCGCCCTCGTCGTAGCGTCCCTCGACGGGCGCGAAGTCGGTGGCCGCGTTCATGCCGTAGAGGATGTACTGGTAGCTGGACGGCAGGAAGGTCTCAAGGTCGACCAGGAAGTCGAACCGCGACACCGGGCGGTGCTTCCATTGGGCCAGCAGGTCGCGCAGGGCCTCGGGCCAGGTGGCCGGGTCGGCGTTGTCGCGCCAGTACGGCTCGCCGCGCCTGGTCAGGCAGTAGTGCAGCTTGAGGAACGAGACGATCCGCTCGAAGCGGCCGACCATGGCGGCGTTGAAGGTGCGGGCGGCGGCGTCGCGGGCCGCGCGGTCGCGCAGCGGGAAGACCTCGGCGATCATCGTCGCGGCCACCTCGATCAGCATGATGCCGGTCGATTCCAGCGGCTCGAAGAAGCCCGCCGACAGGCCCACGGCCACGCAGTTGCCGATCCACTGGCGCTCGCGATAGCCGGTCTGGAACTTCAGCAGCCGGGCGTTCAGCCCGTCGCCCGCCTTGCCGACATAGCCGCGCAGCACCTCTTCGGCCCGGGCCTCGTCGGTGTGGCGGCTGGAGAAGACGTAGCCGACGCCCCGGCGGCTATCGAGGCCGATGTCCCAGGTCCAGCCGGCCTCGTGGGCGGTGGCCAGGGTGTAGGGATTGATCGGCGCGTCGGGCGTCTCGTACGGGACCTGGATCGCCAGGGCCCGGTCGTTGAACAGCACGTCGTCCACCCGCTTGAACGGCGCGCCCAGGGCCTCGCCGATCAGCAGGGCGCGGAAGCCCGAGCAGTCGACGAACAGGTCGCCCTCGATCGTCCCCAGCTCGCCCGCCTGGATCGAGGCGATGTCGCCGGTCATGTCGCGGGTCACCCCGTCGACCTTGCCCTTCAGGTGCGCGACGCCCGCCTCGACCGCCACCCCGCGCAGGAAATCGGCGAAGCGCGCGGCGTCGAAATGGTAGGCGTAGTTCATCGGCCCCTGGAAGTCGGGGTCCTCCAGCCGCTTGGGCGCCCGCCCTTCGGCGATCAGCGTCCCCTGCGTCGTCACCGCGTCGGCGAACGGCAAGGACCCGCCCGCCTGGTGGTCGAGCAGCCAATAGGGCGACAGATCGCGACCGTTGGGTCGGAGCGGCAGGTTGAACGGGTGAAAGTATTCGGAAGATTTCCCACGTTCCGAACGCCGCTCCCAATCCACGAACCGGACGCCCTGTTTGAAGGTCGCAGAACTCTCGCGCAGGAACCGCGCTTCGCTGACGCCCAGCTCGGCCAGGGTGGAACGGATGGTGGGGAAAGTGCCCTCGCCCACCCCGATGGTGGCGATGTCCGGCGCCTCGATCAGGGTGATCTTCGCCCCGTCCGGCCGGTCGGCGCCGAGGCGCTTGGCCAGATAGGCGGCGGTCAGCCATCCGGCCGTGCCGCCGCCGACGATGACGATGCGGTTCCCGGTCATGAGCGGCTCCTTGGAGACGTCTGGGGAGACGTCTGGAAGATTGGACGAAAGCCCGAGTCCGGAGCGGTCCGGAAAAGAAAAATCCCGGGTGACGGTCAGGAGCGCCGTCACCCGGGTCAGAGCGCAGTCTGGGAGGCAATACGCTCAAAGATAGGGGGAGCGGCGCGCCCCTCTCGAGAAAGGACGCGCCGCTCTGAAGCGGGGTCCGGGGGGGGGGGGAGGACCGGGCTTCGAGCGGTCATCCCCGCCCGGCTGGGCCGGACGGGGACTTGGGATCGGCCTAGAACTTCGTCTTCAGGCGAACGCCCCAGGTGCGCGGCGGCTGGTAGACCGCCGTCCAGATCGGATCGTAGTTCGGCACGCCGGCGGCGCCGGCCCCGGTCTTGATGTTCTTGTCCTCGAGGTTCTGGACGAACACTTCGGCCGACCAGGGGGCTTCCGCCGGTTCGTAACGCAGGGTCACGTCCGTGCGGGTGTAGCTGCCCTGTTGGTCCGGCTTGCCCTGGTTGAAGTAGGACAGCCAGCTCTTGCTTTCGAAGTGCGTGCTGATCCGCGGGACGATCCGGCCGTTCTCCAGCTCGAAGATGTGCTCGTAGGCCACCGTGCCCGAGAAATGCGGGGCGTGGGGCAGCTCGTTGCCCTTCAGCTGGACCGCGTGGGCCGCGTCGTTCGGGCCGATGCGGCCGTCGGCGGCCATCAGCTCGTCCATCTTGGTGTCCTGGGCGGTCGCCGAGATCTGCAGGCGGTCGTTGGCCGTCAGGTTGGCGGTCAGTTCGGCCTCGATGCCGTAGGCCTGGGCGCCCTTGGCGTTGGTCGTGATGACCTGCGACTTGTCGACCGTGCCGTCCGGCTTGAACGTCGTGAGCACCTGGTTGACCTGGTAGCCCTTGAAGTCCTCGTAGTAGGCCGCGAGGTTCAGGGTCGCCCGGCCGTCCAGGAAGCGGATCTTCGAACCGACTTCGTAGTTGGTCAGGGTTTCGGGGTCGGCCAGCAGGCCGCCGTCCTCGATGTTGCCCGACTTGAAGCCGGTGCTGACGCTGCCGTAGACGAGCACGTCGTCGCTCACGTCGGCGTCGGCGCGCGCCAGCCAGGTGAACTTGTCCCAGCTGCCCTTCACGTCGTTGTTGCTGATGCTGTAGCCCGGGCCCAGCAGGGCCAGCAGCTGGTCGGCCGTCGCGCCGCGGTCACGGCCGAAGATGCCGTTGTCGCAACGCTCGGGATGACCGCCGTTCGGAGCCGTGGCTTCCGCGGTCAGGCAGTCGTTGTAGCCCTTGAACGTGACGTTCCGGCCGCCCTGGTCCTGCTTGGTGTCGTCGGTGTAGCGCACGCCGCCGGTCAGGCGGATGCGGTCGTTCACGTGCCAGGTCGCCTGACCGAAGGCGGCCTTCGATTCCACCGTGCGCTTGGCCTGGATGAAGCTGCCCGACCAGCTCATCGGACCGTTGCGATAGCCGTCGCGCTGGTCGATGTCGAAGCGGATCGAGTTGTCTTCGTGGCTGTAGAAGCCGCCGACGATCCAGTCGACGACGTTGTCGCCCTGAGACTTCAGCTGGACTTCGTGGCTCCAGGCGTCGTTGCGCGACCAGACGGTGTGGTTCTCGCCGAAGCCGCCCTTGGTCAGCGAGCCGTCCGGACGGGTCACGCCCAGGATGCCCGCGTCGGCGTCGCTGTTGGCGCTGCCGCCCACGCGTTGCCAGCCGGTGATGTAGGTCAGGCCGACCTTCTCATTGATGGAATAGTCCATCGTGCTGCGCACGCCGTACGAGAAGCGGTCGCTCTCGGGGGCGGTGTCGATCAGGGCCGACCACTTCTTCTGGCCGGCGCGCGGGGTCTGGGCCAGCGCGATGATCGGAGCGCCGGTGTCCTGGTAGCCCTCGACGTTGACGTTCCAGGTGAAGTTGTCGTTCGGCTTCCACAGGGCGCTCAGGCGGGCCGAGCGCTGGTCCTGGGCGTAGTACTTCTTGCCCTGGGTGACGAAGGCCGACGGGCTGACGCCCACCACTTCGGGCGGACGCTGGAAGTCGGCGTAGCCGTCGTGGCGCTCTGTGATCGCCGCCAGGCGCAGGGCGAAGGTGTCCGACACCGGCATGTTGACCGCCACGCGGGCGCCCAGGCGGTTGTACGAACCGCCGACGACCTCGGCGTTGCCGTAGTAGTCGCCCAGCGTCGGCTTGGCGGTGCGGATGCTGACGGCGCCGACGGTGGCGTTACGGCCGAACAGCGTGCCTTGCGGGCCGCGCGCCACTTCGACGGCGTCCACGTCGTACATCAGCACGGCCGCGCCCTGGGCGCGCGGCGAGTAGATGCCGTCGACATAGATGGCGACTTCCGGGTCGGCCACTTCGGTGAAGGCGGTGTCGTTGCCGATGCCGCGCATGGTGATCAGGATCGCGCCCTGGTCGCCCTGCTGGTTGATGGCCATCGACGGCACGAACTTGGCCAGGTCGGTGACGTCCTTGACTTGGTTACGGTCGAGCTGGCTCTGACCGAACGCGCTGATGGCGATCGGGGTGTCCTGCAGGTTGGTCTCCCGCTTGGTGGCGGTGACCGTGATCTCTTCGAGTTGGGTGCTGTCGGCCGCCGCCGGAGCGGTCTGAGCCTGGACGGCGGTCGCGGCGATCATGGCCGCCACGGCCGACGAGCCGGCCAATAGGGTTTTGCGGAGCTTCATCTTCATCCCTCCCTGCGCGCGATCCTTTGTGGTCGCGACTTGCGTCTTGTGAATAGCTACAGTACGACAACGTTGTCAATCAGCTATCTATTTACGACTTAGTTGAAAGCGCCGTTTCGTTCGTCGTGATTAGTTGAAAATAGTCGCCGACCGGCAAGATTTGACAAAGAACGCCACGCGTATAGCTTAAGACGTAAATGGGAGGAAAAAGAATGAAGCGACAGCAAATGCGCAGCCTGGTGATGGCTCTGATGCTGACCACGGCGCTGCCGACGGCCGCCGCTCACGCTCAGGCCGCGACCGCGAGCGCCTCGAAACCTTGGATGAACCCCAAGCTGAGCGCCGATCAGCGCGCCGACCTGATCGTTGCGCAAATGACGCAGGACGAGAAATTGACCCTGGTGTTCGGCTATTTCGGTTCGAACCAGGAGAAACCCAAGTTCACGCCGCACGCCGAGGCCCGCATGGGTTCGGCCGGCTACATCCCCGGAATCGCGCGCCTGGGCGTGCCCCCGCAGTGGGAAACCGACGCCGGCGTCGGCGTCGCCACCCAGCGTGAGTCGAGCGACCCCTATCTGGAGCGCACCTCCCTGCCCTCGGGAATCGCCACCGCCGCGACCTGGAACCCGGACCTGGCCTTCAAAGGCGGCGCGATGATCGGCTCGGAGGCCCGCTCCTCGGGCTTCAACGTCCAGCTGGCCGGCGGCGTCAACCTGGCCCGCGACCCGCGCAACGGCCGCAACTTCGAATACGGCGGCGAGGATCCGCTGCTGGCCGGCGTGATGGTCGGGGCCCAGATCCGCGGCATCCAGTCCAACAACATCATCTCGACGATCAAGCACTGGGCGCTGAACGGCCAGGAGACGAACCGCATGACGGTCAGCTCCAACATCGCCGACGCGGCGGCCCGCCAGTCCGACTTCCTGGCCTTCGAACTGGCCATCGAGCAGTCGCAGCCGGGCTCGGTGATGTGCGCCTACAACCGCATCAACAGCGTCTACGCCTGCGAGAGCGATTGGCTGATGAACGAGGTCCTGAAGAAGGACTGGGGCTACAAGGGCTATGTGATGTCGGATTGGGGCGCGACCCATTCGACCGCCAAGGCCGCCAATGCGGGCCTGGACCAGGAGTCGGCCTACACCTTCGACAAGGAGCCCTTCTTCGGCGCGCCGCTGAAGGCCGCCGTGGCCGACGGCTCGGTGCCGCAGGCCCGGCTGGACGACATGGCCAAGCGCATCACCCGCTCGATGTTCGCCCACGGCCTGTTCGACCATCCGGTGGTCAAGGGCCCGATCGACTTCGCCGCCCACGCCAAGGTCACCCAGGCCGATGCGGAAGAGGCCATCGTCCTGCTGAAGAACGACGGCGGCCTGCTGCCGATCGCCAAGGGGGCCAAGAAAATCGTCGTGATCGGCTCGCATTCCGACGTCGGCGTGCTGTCGGGCGGCGGCTCGTCGCAGGTGTTCCCGATCGGCGGCATGGCGGTGAAGGGCCTGGGCCCCAAGGGCTTCCCCGGCCCGATCGTCTACCACCCCAACTCGCCGCTGAAGGCGCTGCAGGCCCGCAATCCCGGCGCCCAGTTCGTCTATGACGACGGCACCGACCCGGCCGCCGCCGCCAAGGCCGCCGCCGGCGCCGACCTGGTCATCGTCTTCGCCCACCAGTGGGCGGCCGAGTCGCAGGACTATTCCCTGACCCTGGCCGACAACCAGGACGCCGTGATCGACGCGGTGGCCTCGGCCAACGCCAAGACCGCCGTCGTGCTGGAAACCGGCGGCGCGGTGCTGATGCCGTGGCTCTCCAAGGTGGGCGCCGTGGTCGAGGCCTGGTTCCCGGGCACCAACGGCGGCGAGGCCGTCGCCCGCGTCCTGACCGGCGAGGTCAACCCGTCCGGCCGCCTGCCGGTGACTTTCCCGGCCAGCGCCGACCAGCTGCCGCGGCCCGTCATCGACGGCGACAACAGCAAGCCCGAGCTGATGGTCGACGCGAACTACGACATCGAGGGCGCGGCGGTCGGCTACAAGTGGTTCGACAAGAAGGGCCACCAGCCGCTGTTCGCCTTCGGCCACGGCCTGTCGTACTCGACCTTCGGCTACAGCGACCTGAAGACCAGCGTCGCCGGCGACACGCTGACCGTCAGCTTCAAGGTGACCAACACCGGCAAGGCCGCCGGCAAGGACGTGCCGCAAGTCTATGTCGGGCCGAAGGGCGCTTCGAACTGGGAGGCGCCGCGTCGCCTGGGCGGCTTCAAGAAGGTCGACCTGGCTCCGGGCGCCAGCACCACGGTCAGCGTCAGCGTCGATCCGCGCCTGTTGGCGACGTTCGACTCCAAGGCCAAGACCTGGAACATCGCCGCCGGCGCCTACGAGGTGTCGCTGGGCGCCTCGTCCCGCGACCTGGGCGCCAAGGCCGACGTGACCCTGGCGGCCAAGACGCTGCCGGTTTCGTACGACGGCAAGTAGGACTACGGCCGGGGACGGGCGCCCGCGCCTGTCCCCGATCCCGCTATTTCGGCGCCGGCCCCGTCGAGGCTCGCACCATCAGCTCGAACGGCACCAGGGTGTTGCCGGCGATCTGTTTCTCGCCCGCCGCGCTGGCCGTGATCAGCATGTCGGCGGCTTTCTCCGCCATCTTCGCCACCGGCTGGCGCACCGCCGTCAGGGACGGGGCGCTGAGACGCACGCCGATCGTGTCGTCATAGCTGAGGATCGACAGGTCGCCCGGCACCGCCAGGCCGCGCGCCTGGGCGACGCTGACCACGCCCAGGGCCATCTGGTCGTTCGAAGCCATGATCGCGGTCGGCGGATCGGGCAGGTCCAGCAGGGCCCGCGCCCCGGCCACCCCGGCCTCGAAGGTGAAGTCGCCCTTGTAGATCCGCGCCTCGGGCACGGGATGGCCCGCCGCCTCCATGGTCGCCTCGAACGTCTCGACCCGCAGGATCGAGGACGAGAACTTGTAGTCGCCGGCGATCATGGCGATACGCGTGTGGCCCAGGCCCAGCAGGTGCTTGGTCGCCTGGCGGGCGGCGGCGCGGTCGTCCATGTAGACCCGCGGCCCCTGCCCGCGCACCGGGGTGTTCAGGCGCACGAACGGGATGTTGCGCTTCTTGAGCGCGCCCAGCACCACCGGGTTCTCGCAGTTGGGCGGGGTCAGGATCACCCCGTCGGGCTGCAGCGACGACAGCACGGCGGTGATCTGCTTTTCCAGCTGGTCCGATTCGCGGTCCACCAGCTCGAACATCAGGTGGTAGCCCGACTGCTCGCAGCGCAGCATGGCGCCGTACAGCATCTGGTCGATCCACTCGTTGCCGCGCTCGCTGCGCCAGTTGTCCAGAGTCAGGCGGCGGTCGTTGAAGGCCACCAGCAGGTACGAGCGCGACCCGGCCATGGTCCGCGCGGCCTTGCTGGGGCTGTAGCCCAGCTTCTCGACGGCCGCGAGCACGCGCGCCTTCAGGTCCGGCGTGACGTTGGGCTCGTCGTTGAGCACCCGCGACACCGTCTTGACCGACACGCGCGCCTTTTCGGCGACATGGATGATCGTGGCCGGCCGCTTCGCCATTCAGAATCCGTTCCCCCGGAGTTGCCCGCCGAACGTAGCTTCCGTGAAACACTCTGTCTGCCCCCACGCCGCTTGACGAGAATGGGAGCGGTATCATCTAAGAGCCACGGCCAATTCAAACCCACTCCGACACCACGAGGACCGCGCCTTGACCATCACCGGTGAACTTCTGATCGACGGCGGCGCCCGCCCCGGAACCGGCGGCCCGATCCTGGCGGTCGACCCCAGCACGGGGAACGCCCTGGACGTCACCTTCAGCGGCGCGACCAAGGCCGACCTGGACGAGGCCTGCGCCCTGGCGGCGGCGGCCTTCGGTCCCTATCGCGCCACCTCGCCCGAGCAGCGCGCGGTGTTCCTGGAGACCATCGCGGCCAAGATCGAGGCGATCGGCGACGACTTGATCGTCCGCGCCATGGCCGAGACCGGCCTGCCCCGCGCCCGTCTCGAAGGCGAGCGCGGCCGCACCATGGGTCAGCTGCGGATGTTCGCCGGCGTGCTGCGCGACGGCGGCTGGCTGGAAGCCCGCATCGACCCGGCCCAGCCCGATCGCGCGCCCCTGCCCCGTCCGGATCTGCGTCTGCGCAACGTGCCGCTGGGCCCGGTGGCGGTGTTCGGCGCCAGCAACTTCCCCCTGGCCTTCTCGGTGGCGGGCGGCGACACGGCCTCGGCCCTGGCGGCCGGCTGCCCGGTGGTGGTCAAGGCCCACCCGGCGCACCCCGGCACCTCGGAACTGGTCGGCCGCGCCGTCCAGGCGGCCGTGAAGGAAGCCGGCCTGCCGTCCGGCGTCTTCGCCATGCTGCACGACGCGGGCATCGAGATTTCGCAAGGCCTGGTCGCCGATCCCCGCATCAAGGCCGCCGGCTTCACCGGCTCGCGCCGCGCGGGCCTGGCCCTGACGGCCATCGCCCAGGGCCGTCCCGAGCCGATCCCGTTCTACGCCGAGATGAGCAGCATCAACCCGGTCCTGCTCCTGCCCAACGCCCTGAAGGCGCGCGGTGCGGCCATCGCTCCCGAGTTCGTCGCCGCCCTGACCCAGGGCGCGGGCCAGTTCTGCACCAATCCCGGCCTGATCCTGGCCATCGACGGCCCCGAGCTGGACGCCTTCCTGGCGGCCACCGCCGAGGCTGTCGCCAAGGCCCCGGCCGGCCAGATGCTGACCCCCGGCATCTGCAAGGCCTACACCGGCGGCGTGCAGGCGCTGGCCGACACGGCCGGCGTCACCCAGGTGGCCCACGGCCTGGAAGGCGGCCACGGCCAGGGCCGCGCGACCCTGTTCGCGGTGGACGCGGCCACCTTCCTGACCACGCCTCACCTGCAGGACGAAGTGTTCGGCGCCGCCTCGCTGGTGGTCCGCGCCAAGGACCTGGCCCAGCTGATCCAGGTGCTGGCCGCCCTGGAAGGCCAGCTGACCATCGCCGTGCACATGGACGAGGCCGACACCGACCTGGCCCGCGCCCTGCTGCCGACCCTGGAGCTGAAGGCCGGCCGCGTGCTGGTCAACGGCTTCGGCACCGGCGTCGAGGTGGGCCACGCCATGGTCCACGGCGGCCCTTACCCGTCGACCTCGGACAGCCGCTCGACCTCGGTCGGCTCGCTGGCCATCTTCCGCTTCCTGCGCCCGGTCTCGTACCAGAACCTGCCGGCCACCCTGCTGCCGCCGGAACTGCGGGACGCCAACCCGCTGGGGATCGCGCGTCGGGTGGATGGGAAGGTCGTGCTGGCCTAAGCGCCACACATGGGTTGGGGACAGGCGCATGCGCCTGTCCCCAGTCATTCCACGAACCTAACCCGCCCCGTACCCCCCGCCGCCCGGCGTCTCGATCACGATCGCATCGCCCGCCGCGACCTCCACCGCGTCCGTCGCGCCCAGCACGACCACCGAACCGTCCGCCCGCTCGAGCCGGGCCTTGCCCAGCGCGCCCTCGCCGCCGCCCGCCATGCCGAACGGCGCCACGCGCCGGCGGTTCGACAGCAGGGTCGCGGTCATCGGCTCGCGGAAGCCGATCCGCCGCACCACCCCGTCGCCGCCGCGATGCGCGCCCGTCCCGCCCGAGCCGCGCCGGACCTGGAACGCCTCGACCAGCACCGGATAGCGGCTCTCCAGCACCTCCGGATCGGTCAGGCGGCTGTTGGTCATGTGAGTCTGGACCGCGTCGGCGCCGTCGAAGTCCGGCCCCGCCCCGGCCCCGCCGCAGATGGTCTCGTAGTACTGCCGCCGGTCGTCGCCGAAGGTGAAGTTATTCATCGTGCCCTGGGCCGCCGCCATCACGCCCAGCGCGCCGTAGAGGGCGTCGACCACCACCTGGCTGGTCTCGACATTGCCGGCCACCACCGCCGCCGGATAGCGCGGCCGCAGCATCGAGCCCTCGGGGATCACCAGTTCGACCGGCCGCAGGCAGCCGTCGTTCATCGGGATCTCGTCGTCGACCAGGGTGCGGAACACGTACAGCGCCGCCGCCCGGCAGATCGAGGCCGGGGCGTTGAAATTGGTCGGGACCTGGTCGCTGGTGCCGGTGAAGTCGACCCGTGCCGTGCGCGCCGCCCGATCGACGGTGATGACCACCTTCACCACCGGGCCGTCGTCCAGTTCATAGGCGAACGCGCCGTCCGCCAAGGTCGCCAGCACGCGCCGCACGGCCTCCTCGGCGTTGTCCTGCACGTGGGCCATGTAGGCCTCGACCACGTCCTGGCCGAACTCGGCGACCAAGCCGGTAAGGGCCTCGGCCCCGCGGGCGCAGGCCGCCACCTGGGCCTTGAGGTCGCCGATGTTCTGGTCCGGATTGCGGGCCGGCCACGCGCCCGAGGCCAGCAGGGCCCGGACCTCGGCGTCCAGGAACCGCCCGCCCTCGACCAGCAGGAAGTTCTCGATCAGGACCCCCTCCTCCTCGACCGTGCGGCTGTTCGGCGGCATCGAGCCCGGGGTGATCCCGCCGATGTCGCCCTGGTGGCCGCGCGCGGCGACATAGAAGGTCAGAGCGCCCGATGCGTCGAACACCGGCATGACCACCGTCACGTCCGGCAGGTGGGTGCCGCCGTTGTAGGGGGCGTTGAGCATGTAGACGTCGCCGGGCTTCAGGCCTCGGCCGTCGTGCAGCCGTCCGTCGCGGATCGCCCGCACGCTGTCGCCCATCGAGCCCAGGTGCACGGGCATGTGCGGAGCGTTGGCGATCAGGTTCCCGTCGCGGTCGAACAGGGCGCAGGAGAAGTCCAGCCGCTCCTTGATGTTGACCGAATAGGCCGTGTTCTGCAGCGCGAAGCCCATCTCCTCGGCCACGGCCATGAAGAGGTTGTTGAACACCTCCAGCATCACCGGATCGGCCTTGGTCCCGGCCGCCTGGCGTTTGGGCAGCGGGACGACGCGCTCGAGGACCAGGTTCAGGTGCGGGTCGACCACGGCCCGCCAGCCGGGCTCGATCACGGTGGTGCCGGTGGCCTCGCGGACGACGGCGGGCCCCGCCACCTCGCCGCCGATCGGCAGGGCGGCGCGGTCGAACACCGGCGCGGCGTGCTCGGCGCCGGCCATGCGGACGGCCAGGGTCGCCAGGGGTTCGGGCGTGGTTTCCGCGCCGGCCCCTAGGTCTGGCGCGCCGCCCGCGTCGGTGTGGCCGACAGCCTCGACGGCCAGGGCCTCGACCACCAGCGCCGTGCTCGGCGAGGTGAAGCCGAAGCGCCGCTGGTGCAACGCCTCGAACGCCAAGCGCACGGCGTCGGGTTCGCCGAACGGCACGCGCAACGGGGTGTCGGTTCCGGCGTACTTGACCAGCAGACTGGCGATCGTCTCGACCCGTTCCAGGGGCACGTTCTGGGCGCGCAAGGCGGTCTCGGCTTCCGAAGCCAGGATGGCGGCGCGTTCGGGCAGGTCCGCCGCCTGCGCCAACGGCAATTCCACCGTCGCCTCGCGCAGGGTTCGCGGGTCGGCCAGGCCCATGCCGTAGGCGCTGAGCACCCCGGCGAAGGGATGGATCATGACCTTGGTCATGCCCAGGGCGTCGGCCACCAGGCAGGCGTGCTGGCCGCCCGCCCCGCCGAAGCAGGCCAGGACGTAGCGGGTGACGTCGTAGCCGCGCTGGATCGAGATCTGCCGGACGGCCTTGGCCATGTTCTCGACGGCGATGGTCACGAAGCCTTCGGCGATCTCGGCCGGCGTCGTCGCCTTGCCGGTGGCGGTCTGAATCTCGCTCGCCATCGCCTCGAAGCGCGCCACGACGATGTCGCGGTCCAGCGGCTGGTCCGCGTTCGGGCCAAAGACCGCCGGGAAGAAGTCGGGCGACAGCTTGCCCAGCATGACGTTGCAGTCGGTCACCGTCAGCGGTCCGCCGCGCCGGTAGCAGGCGGGGCCGGGATTGGCGCCCGCCGAGGCCGGACCGACCCGGAACCGCGCGCCGTCGAACGAGCAGATCGAGCCGCCGCCCGCCGCCACGGTGTGGATGTTCATCATCGGCGCGCGCATCCGCACGCCCGCCACCACGGTCTCGTAGGCCCGCTCGTACTCGCCGGCGAAGTGGCAGACGTCGGTCGAGGTGCCGCCCATGTCGAAGCCGATCACCCGCTCGAACCCGGCCTGGGCGGCGGTCTTGGCCATGCCGACTACGCCGCCGGCCGGCCCCGACAGGATCGCGTCCTTGCCCCGGAAGGCCCTGGCGTCGGTCAGGCCGCCGTTGGACTGCATGAACAGCAGCCGCGTGTCTCGACCCAGCGCGCCGGCCACCTGATCGACGTAGCGGCGCAGGATCGGCGACAGATAGGCGTCGACCACCGTGGTGTCGCCGCGCCCGACCAGCTTCATCAGCGGGCTGACCTCGTGGCTGACCGAGACCTGGGCGAAGCCGACCTCCCGGGCGATCGCCGCGACCCGGGCCTCGTGATCGGTGAAGCGGAAGCCGTGCAGCAGCACGATGGCCACGGCGCGGAAGCCGGCGTCGAAGGCCGCCTGGAGGTCGGCGCGGGCGGCCGCCTCGTCCAGCGGACGCAGCACCGCGCCCTCGACGCCGACCCGCTCGTCGATCTCGACCACACGGGTGTACAGGGCCTCGGGCTTGACGATGCGGCGGTCGAACAGCTTGGGCCGGGCCTGGTAGCCGATGCGTAGGGCGTCGGCGTGGCCCCGGGTGATGGCCAGGACCGTCGGCTCGCCCTGGCGTTCGAGCAGGGCGTTGGTCGCCACGGTGGTGCCCATCTTGACCGCGTCGATCCCGGCTCCGCCTTCCAGCAGGGCCCGCACGCCGGCCACGGCCGCGTCGGCGTACTGCTCGGGATTCTCCGACAGCAGCTTGTGGGTCAGCAGGGTCCCGTCCGGACGCCGCGCGACGATGTCGGTGAAGGTGCCGCCGCGGTCGATCCAGAACTCCCAGCCGCGGTCGGTCATCAAGGTCCCCTTCGTACAGGACCCTTTTGGCGCTGAGGCCCGCGCGCATCAAGGGCGGGCGGGCCTCGTCACGTCAAAGCACGTGGAACAGGTACAGCAGCAAGATGACCGGCAGCGGGATGCCCAGCAGCCAGAGGAAAATGCCCTTCATCGAAGCCTCCTAGACGCTGGGCGTGATGACGACGCGGGCGCGTCGATGCCAGACGGGATGGCGGGCGCCGAGGCGGCCGCCGGCGACGGCGCCGATCGCGCCCAGGACCATGGTCGCCACGCCCCACCAGGCCAGGCTGGCGGTGACGTCGGCGGCCTTTTCGGCCGCGGCCTTGGCGTCGGCGTCGCTGACCCGGTCGTCCGGGCCCGAGGCGTCGTCTGCCGCCGTGGCGTAGGCCGTGACCGCCGCGTCACCGCCGTGCAGCAGGCCGCCGACGCTGGTGCCGAGGCCCGCGAAGGCCAGGACGAAGGCCACGCCCCAGACCGCCAGGCCCTGGAACAGGCCCCGGTGATGGTCCGGATACTTGGCGGCGCGCGCGGCGATGAAGGCGCCGACCTGCAGGGCCACGGCGTTGGAGAACGCCACCCACAGACCGCCGCCCACCGTCAGGGCCTTGGCGTCACCGCTGTCCATGGTCCACGGATTGGCGGCGGTCGCGCCGATGGCCAGGCCCAGCAGATTGAGCAAGGCCCCCAGCGCGATGGCCACCGCCACGCCCGCGAACACCGCGCCCCACGAGATCAGCGGGTGCGCATAGACGTCTTCGTGAAACTCCGATGGCGATAGGTCGCTCATCTTCAGTCCTCCCAGTTCAGATGCGGAAGAACGGAGCGGATGGACTTTCGGTTGCCTAGCCCTGGAAGGCCTCGATCCCGGCCCAGACGCCCAGGACCAGGAAGATCAGGGCCGCGCCCAGACGGACGTATTTCAGCGGCACGATCCTGGTCGCCGCCTCGCCCAGGTACACGGCCGGGATGTTGGCGGCCATCATGCCCAGGGTGGTGCCGGCCGCGACCCACAGCACGTCGTGGAAGCGGGCGCCCAGGGCGACCGTGGCGATCTGGGTCTTGTCGCCCATCTCGACCAGGAAGAAGGCGATGGTGGTGGTCAGGAAGACGCCGTAGCGACCGCCGCCGCCGGGCATGTCGTCGTCGGCCTTGTCGGGGATCAAGGCCCAGGCGGCCATGGCGATGAACGAGACGGCGATGGCCCACTTGAACCAGACGCCGTCGAAGAAGCCCGAGACCAGCGAGCCGGCCAGGGCCGCCAGGGCGTGGTTGGCCAGGGTGGCCACGAGGATGCCGAGGATGATCGGCACGGGCTTCTTGAAGCGGGTGGCCAGGATGATGGCCAGCAGTTGGGTCTTGTCGCCGATCTCGGCGATGGCCACGACGAGGGCCGAAACGAGCAGGGATTCCATGATCTAAAACACCGTCCGGGCCGAGCGCACGCCAATAGCGTCGGAGACCCCGCCCAGCCCGGAACGGAAACCGACGCCATTGGTCTCGCCGCGGAAGCGTCTCGTCGCTTCCTTCGCCCGCGCCATGCCCTCTTCCAGTCAAGAAAGAGAAGAGCAAGTGTGTTGACGGCGGGCCCCGCTGATAGATGCGGGCGGCTACTCCCCAAAGGTGGCGGGTTGGTAGCGGGGTTGGCGGCGAAGGTCAATGCGGCGAAAGACCCCCTCAGTCGCTTCGCGACAGCTCCCCCAAAGGGGGGAGCATTGGGGAGCATTGGGGCGCTGGGAGATCCTCCCCCTTTGGGGGAGGTGGCGGCGAAGCCGACGGAGGGGGTCAACGACGCTAGACCGCGGCCGGGGCGTCGAAGCGCATGGCGTGGATCGACACCCGAACCTTGCCGCCGGTGAAGCTGCCGCCCGCGGCGGTGATCACCACCGGCGTGTCGGCGTAGTAGGCCGTCGGGCCGATCACCCCGACATTGCTCGCGTTCTTGGCCACGCCCAGCGACGAGCCGAACTTGGCCGCGTCGCCCGACACGCCGCAGCTGTACGAGGTCGCCCCGGTGACCGCCACGCTGGTGCGGGTCGAGACGCCCAGCACGATGGCCCGGTTGGGGATCGTGACCGTGGTCGCCACCGACGCGCCCGACAGGGTCAGCTCCTGTTCGAGGATCTCGAACCGGCTGGCGGCCAGGAACGGCGAGCGGGCGGCGGTCAGGGCCTTGAAGGTCGAGGACAGCGGGGTCCAGGCCTCGCCGTCGTGGATCAGGGCCAGGCCCTCGTCGATGATCCAGGCCAGCCAGCCGGCCTTGGGGGTCAGGGTTTCCCAGATCCCGTCGGCATAGCGGGCCAGCAGGCCGGCGGCGGTCCCGAGCCACGCCGCGCCGGTCGCGCCCGACGGCAGGATGTGCATCGCCCCGTCGGCGGGCGAGGCCGGCTGGGCGGCGGTCGTGCGGCTCTGCACGGCCAGCTGCACCAGGCCGTCCAGCTTGCCGAGGGCCTCGTTGACGGTGATGTGCTTCTGGGCCTGGCCCGCGGCCACGAAGGGCAGCGACAGGCGGGGCGTGACGTCGTTGGACATGGGTCCTCCTGGAGGGTTTGAACCCCTCCAGTGTCCCCCCGCCCGGAGTCCCCGAGGACCGACGCGCGTCGATCCCCGCGGCGTCCCCGCCTACTGGGCCGCGAAAGCCAGGCGGTTCCCCGAAGTCAGGGCCGTCTTGGCCGCCAGCTCCGCCTTCGCATCCTCGTACTGCTCCGCGAACTTGGCGACCAGTTCGCCGGCCGACAGCACCGCGTCGATGGCGCCGACGCCCTGGCCCGAACCCCAGATGTCGCGCCAGGCCTTGGCCTCCTGGTTGCCGCCCGAGCCGAAGTTCATGGCCGACGGGTCGCTGACCGGCAGGTTCTCGGGGTCCAGGCCCGCCCGCACGATCGACTGGCGCAGATAGTTGCCGTGCACGCCGGTGAAGAGGTTGGAATAGACGATGTCGTTGGCCCGGGCCTCGACGATGGTGTCCTTGTAGCCCTGCGGCGCGTTGGCCTCCTTCGTGGCGATGAAGGCCGAGCCGATATAGGCCAGGTCCGCGCCCATGGCCTGGGCGGCCAGGATCGAGCGGCCCGAGGCGATCGAGCCCGACAGCGCCACCGGCCCGTCGAACCACTGGCGGATCTCCTGGACCAGGGCGAACGGCGACAGGGCGCCGGCGTGGCCGCCCGCGCCGGCCGCGACCGGGATCAGGCCGTCCGCGCCCTTCTCGATGGCCTTGTGGGCGTGCTTGTCGTTGATCACGTCATGCAGGGTGATCCCGCCGTACGAGTGGATCGCGCCGTTCAGGTCCTCGCGGGCGCCCAGCGAGGTGATCACCACCGGGACCTTGTACTTCACGCAGAGGGCGACGTCCTCCTCCAGGCGGTTGTTGGTCTTGTGGACGATCTGGTTGACCGCGAACGGGGCCGAGGGAGCGTCGGGATTGGCCTTGTCGTAGGCCGCCAGCTCCTCGGTGATCCGCGCCAGCCACTCGTCCAGCTGCGAGATCGGCCGGGCGTTCAGCGCCGGGAACGAACCGACGATGCCGGCCTTGCACTGGGCGATCACCAGGTCCGGATTGCTGATGATGAACAGCGGAGACGCGATGACGGGCAGGCGCAGGCGGTCGCGCAGGATCGGCGGCAAGGCCATGGAAGACGTCTCCTTTGGGGCGGCCGCTCCGGGCCGCTCATGTAAACACTGTTAGCTTAAACGCGTGTTCGCACCGCACGCAAGCGCTTGACCTACCTTAGGGCAGAGGCGCATCTGCTGGCCAAAACAAGAAAATGCTGCGGTGCAGGAGAGAGACGTCGTGAATCACCCGCCCACCCCGTTGGCCGAGGATTTTGGCGCCCCGGATCGGTCCAAATGGATGGCCCTGGTCGAGAAGACCTTGAAGGGCCAGGCGTTCGACGACGCCCTGATCACCCGGACTCCCGATGGAATCGCCATCCGGCCGCTCTACACCGTCGAGGACGGCGTGGCCGTGGCGCGCGACCTGCGGGCCCGCGACGCCGAGCGCCCCTGGGACCTGCGCATGCGCGCCGCCCATCCCGATCCGCGTCAGACCGCCGCCGAGATCATGAAGGACCTGGAGGGCGGCGCGGCCTCGGTGCTGCTGGCCATCGACCCGACCGGCGTGAACGGCGTCGCCGTCGGTTCGCTGCAGGACCTGGCCCAGGCCCTGAACGGCGTGCTGCTGGACCTGGCCCCCGTCGCCCTGGACGCCGGCTTCCTGGGTCCCAAGGCCGCCGACTGGCTGGGCGGACTGGCCAAGGCCGCGCCGAACGCGCCCCTGGCCTTCCACATGGACCCGCTGACCGCCTTCGCCCAGGCCGGCGTCAGTCCCGGCCCGATCGAGGGCCACCTGATCTCGGCCGCGACGGTCGGGACCCGCCTGGCCCAGACCTACGCCAAGGCCAGCCTGATGCTGGCCACAGGCCGCGCCGTGCACGAGGCGGGCGGGTCCAACACCGAGGAACTGGCCACGATGGCCGCCGCCGCCCTGGCCTACGCCAAGGCGCTGGTCCGCGCCGGCCTGTCGATGGAAGAGGCCTTCTCGCGCATCGTCCTGGGCGTCAGCCTGGACGCCGAGTACTTCACGGGCGTGGCCAAGATCCGGGCCGCCCGGGCGCTGTGGGCGCGGATCACCGAGGCCTGCGGCGTGTCGGTTCCGGCCGTGATCGAGGCCCGGTCGTCCCAGCGCATGCTGACCCGGGCCGACGCCTGGACCAACCTGCTGCGCCTCACCTCGGCGGGTTTCGCCGGGGCGGTCGGCGGGGCGGACGCGATCGTCCTGGGCGCCTTCACCGACGCCGTCGGCCTGCCCACCGCCTTCGGCCGCCGCCAGGCCCGCAACACCCAGCTGGTGCTGATGGAGGAGAGTCATCTGGGCCGCGTCGCCGACCCGGCCGGCGGCTCGTGGTACCTGGACAGCCTGACCGACCAGCTGGCCCGCGCCGCCTGGGGCGGCTTCCAGGCCATCGAGGCGGCCGGCGGGATCGTCAAGGCGCTGGAGAGCGGCCTGATCGCCGAGATCGTCGGCGCCACCCGCGCGGCGCAGGAAGCCGCCTTCGCCGACAAGAGCCGCAAGATCCTGGGCGTCACCGCCTTCCCCAACGCTGACGACAAGCCGGTGGAGGTCGCCACGCCCAAGGCCGCCGACTTCGCCGTCGATCCCCCCAGCGCCCGCGTGCCCGGACCGGACTCCCGCTGCCCGCCCCTGACGCCCATCCGGTTCGCCGCCGCCTTCGAGGGAGCGCAAGCATGAGCAAGTTCCCCGATTTCACGACCGTCGACTTCGCGGCCGGCGTCACCGCGGCGGCGCCCGGAGGCGCGATCTGGCAGACGCCCGAAGGCGTCGACGTGCCGCCGGCCTTCACCGCCGAAGACACGGCGGGCCTGGACTTCACCGGCGGCTATCCGGGCGTCGCGCCCTATCTGCGCGGCCCCTACCCGACCATGTACGTGACCAACCCCTGGACGGTGCGGCAGTACGCGGGCTTCTCGACCGCCGAGGACAGCAACGCCTTCTACCGTCGCAACCTCGCGGCCGGCCAGATGGGCCTGTCGGTGGCCTTCGACCTGGCCACCCACCGGGGCTACGACAGCGACCACGAGCGGGTGAAGGGCGACGTCGGCATGGCCGGCGTGGCCATCGATTCCATCCTCGACATGCGCACGCTGTTCTCGGGCATCCCGCTCGACAAGATGAGCGTGTCGATGACCATGAACGGCGCGGTGCTGCCGATCCTGGCGCTCTACATCGTCGCCGCCGAGGAACAGGGCGTCAGCCCCGACAAGCTGTCCGGGACCATCCAGAACGACATCCTCAAGGAGTTCATGGTCCGCAACACCTACATCTACCCGCCCGGTCCCTCGATGCGGATCATCTCGGACATCTTCGCCTTCACGTCGGAGAAGATGCCGAAGTTCAACTCGATCTCGATCAGCGGCTACCACATGCAGGAGGCCGGGGCCTCGGCCGACCTGGAACTGGCCTACACCCTGGCCGACGGCGTCGAATACGCCCGCGCCGGCGTGGCGGCGGGCATGAGCATCGACGCCTTCGCCCCGCGCCTGTCGTTCTTCTGGGCGATCGGCATGAACTACTTCATGGAAGTGGCCAAGATGCGCGCGGCCCGGCTGTTGTGGGCCCGGCTGATGAAGCGCGAGTTCGATCCCAAGGACGACCGCAGCCTCTCCCTGCGCACCCACAGCCAGACCTCGGGCTGGTCGCTGGCGGCCCAGGACGTGTTCAACAACGTCGCCCGCACCTGCGTCGAGGCCATGGCGGCCGTCAACGGCCAGACCCAGAGCCTGCACACCAACAGCCTGGACGAGGCCCTGGCCCTGCCCACCGACTTCTCGGCCCGGATCAGCCGCAACACCCAGCTGTTCCTGCAGATGGAGAGCGGCACCACCCGCGTCGCCGACCCGTGGGGCGGCAGCTACTACGTCGAGAAGCTGACCCACGACCTGGCGGTCAAGGCCCTGGCCCACATCGAGGAGGTCGAGGCCCTGGGCGGCATGGCCAAGGCCATCGAGCAGGGCCTGCCCAAGCTGCGCATCGAGGAGTCGGCCGCCAAGACCCAGGCCCGCATCGACAGCGGCAAGCAGAGCGTGGTGGGCGTCAACCGCTACAAGCCCGAGATCGCCGACGACATCCCGGTACTGAAGGTCGACAACACCTCGGTGCGCAACCAGCAGTTGGAGAAGCTGGCCCGGCTGAAGGCCGAGCGCGACCCGGCGAAGACCGCCGCCGCGCTCAAGGCGCTGGAGGACGGCGCCCGGGGGACCGGCAACCTGCTGGCTCTGGCCGTCGACGCGGCCCGCGCCCACGCCACGGTCGGCGAGATCAGCCTGGCCATGGAGAACGTCTTCGGCCGCCACCGCGCCACGATCCAGTCGATCCAGGGGGTCTATATGAAGGAAGCCGGCGCCGATCCCGCCGCCGCCCGGGCCAAGGCCATGGTCCAGGCATTCGAGCAGGCCGATGGCCGCCGTCCCCGCATCCTGGTGGCCAAGATGGGCCAGGACGGCCACGACCGCGGCCAGAAGGTGATCGCCACCGCCTTCGCCGACCTCGGCTTCGACGTCGACATCGGCCCGCTGTTCCAGACCCCGGCCGAGGCCGCCAAGCAGGCGGTCGAGAACGACGTCCACATCGTCGGCGCCTCGTCGCTGGCGGCCGGGCACCTGACCTTGGCCCCGGAATTGAAGGCCGAACTGGCCAAGCAGGGTCGCGGCGACATCATGATGGTGGTCGGCGGCGTGATCCCGCCCCAGGACTTCCAGGCCCTGCGCGACGCCGGCGCCGCCGCGATCTTCCCGCCCGGCACCGTGATCGCCGAGGCGGTGATCGAGCTGCTGGACAAGCTGAACAAGCAGCTGGGCTACACGCAGGAAGCGGCCTAGGGGCCGGGGACATGCCCTTGGGCGTGTCCCCAACAGCATCCGCGGCGCCAAGACC